>DEYM01000102.1:37237-43510 GCA_002364555.1 Phycisphaerales bacterium UBA3158
TCGATCTCACCTCGATATCGGCCGATCCGACCAGTGTCTGATCACGGTCACTCTGGAGTCCGAAATACACCGGATTGGGTCTTATTCATTCTAAAACAGCTTGAATTGACTCCGAATTCAACTTGATCAGCTCGAAACTTGGTTGATACTTCATCAGAGGGATCCACGGGCTCTTTAAAGCCGTATGTTCTTATGGTGGCATTTTCGTATGTCTGCCAATTGGCATCATCTCTTTCATGAGACATCAGCGAAATCCACTCAAGAGAGCCTCAGGAGAAGTACAAACAAATGTTTAGTCGAATCACACTCGTTTGCTGTTACGCCGCAATCATGTCTGCGGGCATGGCGCATGCCTCCGAGGTCTTCAATGGTGCCGATTCGATCACGCCAAGAAAAGCCAACAATGCATTGAGTCTTGAGGCCAGCACGGTACAGACGCTTCAATTGGTCGAGTTGCCATCGGGTGATCTGGAACTGTCGGTCATGCTCGGTGACGATGCGTCCAGGATCCGCTTCCAGGAACACTCGATCCGGACCGATGCCTATCAGCTGCTCGAACAGCAGGCCGATGGTTCGCTGCTTGAAATCGAGCCAGGTCCGATCAGCACCTATCGTGGGTCCGATCCGAGGGATGCTTCCATGAAAGCCGCGTTGTCTCTCGAGGACGATGGGTTTCGTGTTCTGGTGTTGCTGGAGGACGGAGCACGTTGGTGGGTCGAACCGCTTGCTGGAAAGGTCCGAAACGCGATCGAAACGGACTACGCGGTATATCGAGGTCGGGACATCATCTCTCCGGATGGCTTCTGTGGCGTCGATGACAGCTACAAGCTTCCGGGACTTGATCTGATTCAGCCTTTTCCCCAGGGAATGAGTCGCGAGATTCTCGTGGCGGAATTCGTCGCCGATACGGATTACGAGTTCTATCAGAACTATGGCAGCTCGTCCGCTGTGGAGACCCGAATCAATTCCCTCATGAATTCGATCAATCTTCTCTACGAAACTCAGCATGAGATCGTCCATGAGATCCAGGCAATCGTGGTACGACCCCAGAACAACGATCCCTACAGCAGCAGCAGCATCGAGACGCGTCTGGATCAGGTCCGAAGCGAGTGGAACAGCATCGGGAATCCCGCCCATGATGTTGTCCAGCTTTTCAGTGGGCAGCCATTCGACGGAAGCACCATCGGCCTCGCGTATGTCGGGGCGGTCTGTTCATCCTTCGAGTACAGCGTCGTGGAGTCGGATTGCTGTGGCAGCTTCGGGTGTGCCACGGATCTCTCCAACCATGAACTCGGCCACAACTGGGGTGCGAATCACTGCGAATGTCCGAACAACACGATGAACCCCTCGTTGACATGTGCAAACAACTTCTCGACCGACTCGCGTGGGGACATCTCATCCTTCAGAAACTCGATCGAATCCTGTCTGGATGAATTCCAGGGTGCCTGCTGTACAAGCAATGGTCAGTGCATCTTCGTGAGCGAGGCCATATGCGACAATGGTGGAGGCGAGTATCAGGGTGACGGTGTCGACTGCGCCTCGGTGACCTGCGTCGATCTGACTGGCGCCTGCTGCCTGGCTTCAGGCGAATGCCTGGACGGCCAGACGTCCCAGTCCTGTTCAAATTCGGGTGGCGAGTATCAGGGGGATGGAAGTGAATGTGCCCAGGTCACGTGTGAGCAGCCCGATCCCACAGGGGCCTGCTGTCTCGCATCTGGCCAGTGCCTCGGCAATCAGACCCTGGCGGCCTGTGCGAACGCCGGAGGCGACTATCAGGGAAACAACAGCGACTGCGGCAGTGTCACCTGCGATCAGCCTGAGCCAACGGGTGCCTGCTGCCTTGCCGATGGCAGCTGCCTCGATTCGCTGACGAGTTCCCAGTGCAGCGGAACTTGGCAGGGTGAAGGAACATCATGTGCATTCGTGGACTGTGGTCCTTCCGAGGACTACGTCGAACTGCATCATGCGATCGTCGGGTCGGGCCTGCTCAGCGGTTCCCAGGACAACTGGACGGTCGATGTCTATGCGTCAGTGGCTCAGGGCAGTCGTGTTGACGCCGTCGCAGGCAATGCGGCGCAGCAGAAGCTGATCTCCAGCTCCGCCGGCTTCTATCAGGATCCCAATGGTGGACCGACGTCGGTGGAGATCAATCCGAACTTCTATTCATTCGTGCCAGATCTGGAATGGGACAGCCGGGTGACGATCGGTGCGCTCGATCAGACCGGCAATCAATTCGGCTCAAACAATCTCGGCAGTGTCGGCATCAACTGGTCGAACTTCGAGAATGGCGGGACGTTGTCGGTGGACAACGGAACGTGGTACGTGCTGCCCACGGACAATCAGGGTGAGGCGGAGCTCTTCGTCTCGCAGGATTGTTCAGAACAGTATGGCGTGCTCATCGCGAGATTGACCGCCTTCGAACTCGATTCGACCATCTCCGTCGAGGCGCTCATTCAGGGGCGCGATCAATCGGGTAGTACCTGGCAGGACTCCGATGCCCACGCATTCACCTTCGAACCGTTCGTTGATTGCAATGAGAACGGTGTTTCGGATACCTGCGACATTCTCAACGGGTCCAGCCAGGATCAGGACGGCAACGGCATCCCCGACGAATGTGAAGGAGACTGTCCAGCGGATGTCAATGGCGACAATCTGATCAACGTCGACGACATTCTCGTCACTCTGGGCAACTACGGTGGTTCTGGAGCCGGTGATGCGAACGGCGATGGCCAGATCAACGTCGATGACCTGCTCATCATTCTGGGTGAATTCGGATCCGACTGCTGATTCATCCCGACTAGCCTCATCTGCAACGCCCGGCCCTTCGAGGGGCCGGGCGTTTTTCATCGGCTCGGGTACGATCTCGTCCATGAACAACATCGATAGTCAGATCACCTTCTGCAGTGTCTCCGACCTCGAGAGGACCTCGCGGTTCTGGGGTGAGCGAATGGGTCTCGAACTGGTCCTCGATCAGGGGACCTGCCGTATCTATCACACGACAGGCAAGGCCTATCTGGGCTTCTGTCAGAGAGACGGCGTCGCAGCCGTGGAGCAGATCATTCTGACCATCGTCAGTGAGGAGGTCGATGCCTGGCATGCTCGTCTTGTCGCGAGCGGTGCCGAAATCGATCACGAGCCTCGCCACAATCCGGCGTATGGCATCTATCACTTCTTTGCACGTGATCCAGACGGCTATCGAGTCGAGATCCAGAGATTCGATGATCCCGCCTGGAATTCCCCTGGTGACGATTGAGAATTCCAGGTCACAGAGTTTTCAAATCGATATCGAGTGGGCTCGCAGATCATCGAGATCGACGTATTCCAGAGAGGCTGCATTGGTCGCTTCGAGCAGAACCGATGGGGCCACTCCGGCCTGCAGTGCCTCCTGCCATCGTGCCGCGCAGAGGCACCATCTATCGCCCGGCTTCAGGCCCGGAAAACCCCATTCCGGCATCGGTGTCGAGAGATCGTTGCCGGCCGTTCTGGAGAAGGTCAGGAATTCCTCGGTGAGGACGACGCACACCGTGTGTGAACCCTGATCGTCGGGGCCGGTATCACAGCATCCAGAGCGATAGAAGCCCGTGAGCGGGTCCATCGAGCAGGGGATGAGATCCTCACCCAGCACGCTTTGTTGATACTTGCTCTCAATATTCTTTATCATGACACTCACGATACAGGGTCCCAGGCTCTTCATGTTGAGGTCCAACACCTCGCAGGCTACTCTTCCCGGGCGTTTGTTGGTGGTGTAGAACGTATCGCTTCTATGAGGAGATGGCCATGAGCTCTGGATCCGGATTCGACCTGATGGGGTACAAGCCCGAGGGTGACAAGAAGAACAGTGTTTTCTTCGAGGAGTTTCTCCCGAAGGTATACGAACGAAGAGTTTCATCGGGAGTTGATGAACTGCTGTCCTCGATGGCGGCCGTCATGATCCAGGTCGATCCTGGAGATGGCATCAACTACATCGAGGAACTCACCATCATGGGCCCATACAGGTTTCATTCGGCCCATGTCGATGCCACCCACAAGGTCTATGTCCTGAAGAACTCATGCAAGCGCAATACACCGTTGGTCATCGTCTTCGAGCCCCTTGCCCATGATTACATGGATGATCTGGTTCGACTCAATCTGCTGTATCCCATGTCACGCCAGAAGCCCCATGCTCGATACATCGGCGAGATCTTCTGGTCGAGTGACGTGAAGTCGACCAGGGAAGCGTTGGAGAGCCAGTTCATTCGGTTCTATGACGAAGGGGAGTCTCCAAACGGCTTCTTCTTCAATCCCCACATGGCCTTCACCTATCCCAGTGATTTTACCGGTAACAAGGTGGGCTACTGGGACTCGTCCAAATCCGATCTGGACAACCTCAACCTGGGTGAGAAGCTCACCCTCACGGACGAGGAGAAGGCGCGACTCGAGAAGGCGGACCAGTGGGCAACCGACTCGGGCGTCATGAATCTCGTGATGGGACTCGATCACATGGCCACCAGGGTCCTCATGGGGGATCGGGAGCATGCCATTCTCGAATTCCTGACTTTGTCGCCTCATTACTTCTGGGGGGCCTACAACATCGGCGACCAGAACTCATCGACGAATGTGACGAGGAATCCGAAGATCTCCGATGACAAGCATTCGCCCGCCAAGGTATTCACGGCCAACAACGTTCCTTCCTATCTGAACTCCTTCGATGGCCTCCCGATGCCAACGGAGGACTTTGTCCGGAACTATGGCCATCGAATGCACCACATGGCCATGGAAGTGAAGGACGGGGACGACGGCAAGGGGGAGAAGAATGTCGATCGCGTCGTGGGCCTCCTCATGAATCATGGAACCAAGTTCCTGGCTCATGTCGTTGGTGAATGTCGTGACGCACCCGATCTGAAGCAGATCTTCTCGAAGCATTCGCAGTATTCGATCCTGATCACCGAATACGTCGAGCGTTGCCATCACTTCAAGGGCTTCTTCACCAAGCAGAATGTCGCCGCCCTGACGGCAGCGGCAGGTGCCGACGAGCAGTTCGTCCATGGAAACCACGGTGTCTATGACTGATGCCCTCCGGGTGCTTCTCCCTGTAGCCGCAGGCAATGAGGACATCGAGTTCTGCGCCCTGCTGGACGTGCTGCGACGTGGTGGTCTGCAGGTCACGATAGCGAGCCTCGAACCCTGCTCCGAGGTTGTTCTCATGAAGGGATTGCGCATCATCCCGGATGTCGTGATCAGCGATGTGGCGACGGAGCCATGGGATGCCATCGTCATGGCGGGCGGAATACCCGGTGCGATGAATCTGGCCGAGAGCGAGGTGCTTCGTTCGATGCTCGTGGCTCATCATGAGGCGAGGGGAGTGATCGGTGCCATCTGCCTCTCGCCGGCCCTGGTTCTCGAGCCTGCCGGTGTGCTCGCGAATTCGTCGCGGGCCACCTGCAATCCGCTACCGATCAAGACCGTCGACCAATCCTGGCCGGAGGACGAGTTCACACGTCTGCTTGGAGACAAGTTCGATCCCACGGCCCGTGTCTGTATTGACGAGGCCAACCGGATCATCACCTCCCAGACTCCCGGAACCGCAATTGAGTATGCCTTGGCGCTAGTCACGATGCTACGAGGTCCGGAGGTGGCTCAGGGCATATCGGATTATTTCCTGATCAGATAGATGGTGATGCCGACATCTCAGCGATCGATCAGTGAGATCGGCATGATGAGATCGTCAGGAACGGCGTGTGAAAAACCATCGACGAACTCCATGAGTCGGATTCTCCTCTGGATACCCTTGCCGGGCAGATAGGCGATCAGGATCCCCTGATTGACATGCACATTCAACGGCTCGTTGGTGTTCATCAGGAACTCGATGGTTGCCTGATCGAAAATGTCATAGGTCTTCTTCTGCTCAGCCGTCTTGATGAGCCACTCTCGATTGAATGAATCCAGTTCGAATCGAATGGGCTGAATTACACCCAGGTGTATGCTTCCGAAATCGGTGAAGGATTTCGGTCGAAACTCGATCTCCGGAGCCGTGGCCCCGGTTTCAACGATCACTCTCACTCCGGGTTTGCTGCTGTCGTCTCCACATGGGATATCAAACCGGTTCATGATCACTTTTCGACCATGGAAGTCTTTCCAGAAGAACTCCCGATGCTTGCTTCCAAATCGCCCCATCTTGACAGCATGAGCCTGTTCAGGATTGGCGAATCCAGTTCTTCTCAGCGGGTTGTGCAATCGCCGTGCATACGACCAGCCATGCTTGTGGCACCAGCTCGCGAAAGCGAGTGTTTTCCT
>DEYM01000079.1:0-1218 GCA_002364555.1 Phycisphaerales bacterium UBA3158
CGCCTATGAAACGAGTCCAGAGGTCCCTGACATCCTCAACAAGTATGCACAGCTCCTCAGACGAGAGGGATCGGACAAGTCTCTCGATGAAGCCGAGCGAATCTACCTGAAGGGGTACGAGGACACCGGCGAATACCGTTTCAGAATGAATGCCGGTGATATCGGGATCAATCGAGCGAGATCCAACCTGGCCAAGATCAAGCATGAGCTTGCATCCGCAGCCGAAGCCGACAAGCCGGCGATGAATGACCGCTTCGAAAAACAGACCTCCGAACTTCTTGAACTCGAAGCGAACGAGTACTCCGATCGGACCGAGAAATACCCGACCGATCGCGGCCTGAAGTATCAGCTGGGCGACGTCGCCTTCAGACGCGGTGATCTTCCCACCGCCATGGAATGCTTCCAGAAGGCCAAGGACGAACCCAAGCTTCGCGCCATGTCCGGACACTATCTGGGCAAGTGCTTCGCATTGGAGGAATGGCATTCGGAAGCCGTCGCCGAATACAAGGAAGTCCTTGAATCGATCGATTCCAGCAACAAGGATCTCGAGCTGGAGATCAGATACAACCTCATGATCTCATTGATCGCCCACGCCCGTATGGAGCGTGATGGCCAGCTGGCCAAGGAGGCATTGGAGATCTGCTCATGGATCGCGAGGAAGGACATCAGCTATCGCGACATTCGTGATCGCCGCAAGGAAATCGACCAACTCAGCCGTGAGATCGCCTGACTCGTGCCTGGTGTGATCGGCATCATTCCGGCTCGTCTGGAATCCGTGCGTTTCCCCGCCAAGGCACTCGCGGACGAAACCGGTCTGCCTCTGATCATCCATGTGGCCAAGTCGGCGGCGGCCTGCAATCGCCTGGAGAGGATACTCATCGCCAGTGATGCCGATTCCATTCTTCAGGCTGCCAGAGATCATGGATTCGAGGCCTGCCGAACCGGCAGCGAACACCCCAATGGAACCAGCCGAATAGCGGAAGTGGTGGATTCCATGGACGCTGACCTTGTCGTGAATATCCAGGCGGACGAGCCTGAGATCTCCCCAGACGTCATTGAAGCTGGAATCACGGCTCTTGAAGATGCGCCTGACTGCCAGGTTGGGACAATCGCAGCTCCCCTGAGCCCATCGGATGATGCCTGCGACCCCAATATCGTGAAAGTTGTTCTGGATAACGCCAATAGAGCCATGTACTTCTCTCGTTCCGGCATCCCCTT
>DEYM01000079.1:1562-8947 GCA_002364555.1 Phycisphaerales bacterium UBA3158
CGAGATGATTCCGGAAACCGGGATCGACTCAGGCATGTGGGCCTTTATGTCTATCGCAGAGAGTTTCTGTCTGTATATGCCGGACTCGAGCCGACTCCGGCCGAGGAGCTCGAAAAGCTGGAACAGCTTCGTATTCTCGAGCATGGATACCGCATAGCCGTGGGCATCCATGACTGCTCTCATGTGGGAATCGACACCCCTGAGCAATATCAGGCCTTCGTGGAAAGATTTCGACGATCGAACAGCTGATATCCGTATTGAAACCAAACCCATCTGCGCGGTACACTCGGACATGCCCCACCAGGATCATGACGCACGAGTTGGATCGTTCCTGAGCCAATTCGGCCAGACTTCCGAGACAACAGAGTTCTTCTCCCCTCACCCGGAAGGCTATGTGCCAGGCCGGACTTCCTACGTTGCCGTACTCGGCACGGTCATGAGTGGATTGGGCAAGGGGATCTTCTCCTCCTCCCTGGCCAAGCTGCTCAAGGACAAGGGACTGGCGGTCGCTCCCGTCAAACTCGAGGGCTATCTCAATGTCGACAGCGGAACGCTGAACCCGTATCGACATGGTGAAGTGTTCGTGCTGGATGACGGCACGGAATGCGACATGGACCTGGGAACCTACGAGCGAATGCTCGATCAGAACCTCTCCGTCCAGAACTTCACTACGGCCGGACAGATCTACACCGAAGTACTTGATCGCGAACGACGAGGTGGCTATCTGGGACGCGATGTCCAGATGATTCCCCATGTCACGGGCGAGGTCAAACGGAGACTGAGGCAACTGGCCATGACCGGTGGCCCCGATGGCGCACCGGCGGACCTGGTCTTCATCGAAGTTGGCGGTACAGTCGGGGACTATGAGAACGGGTTCTACATCGAGGCCTTGAGGGAATTGGCTTTCGAGGAGGGGCAGGGACGAGCCTGCTTCGTCGCACTGACCTATGTTCTCGATCCACCGACGCTTGGAGAACAGAAGTCGAAGGCTGCACAGCTGGGTATCAAGCGTTTGATGGAATCAGGCATTCAGCCGCACATCATCGCCTGTCGAGCAGAGCGACCCGTGGAGGAGACCGTCAGAGAGAAGGTCTCGATGTTCTCGAACGTACCGTTGCAGCGGGTCATCTCCATGCATGACCGTGAATCGATCTACACCATCCCGGAGGCCATGAGGGCCCAGGGGCTTGATCGCGAGATACTCACGATCCTCAACTGCCACAATCGAGTCAACACCGTTCATGAAGACAAGCATCGAGGCAACTGGAAGTCGTTCTCCGAAGGACTCACCAGCCCACGCCGGTATGAAGTGAATATCGGAATCCTCGGCAAATACACCGCCCTGCGTGATGCCTATGCTTCGATCGACAAGGCCATCGAGCACGCCTCGACCCATCTGTCTGTCAAGCCCAACATCAAGTGGATCGACACCACTGAAATCAAGGATGCCAGTCAGGAGCTGAGTGAGCAGGATCTCCATGCTGTCATCGTGCCGGGCGGGTTCGGCGAACGAGGTGTCGATGGGAAGATCAGCAGTGTCCAGTGGGTGCGGGAAAACAAGATCCCATTCCTGGGAATCTGCCTTGGGTTCCAGATGGCCGTCATTGAATACGCTCGCCACGTGGCCGGCTTCAAGGACGCGAATTCGACTGAATTCCTCGCTGATGCCACTCAGCCGGTCATCTCGGAACTGCCCGACCAGAAACTCATCGAGGATCTTGGCGGCACCATGCGACTTGGCGGCCAGGATGTGGCCCTCACGCCGAATTCACTGGCAAGCTTCCTGTACGGTCAGGCCAGCAGTGTCCGGGAACGATTCCGACACAGGTTCGAGGTCGACCCCTCGTATATCGAGAAACTCGAGGATGCCGGCCTGATTTTCTCCGGTCGTCATCCTGACCAACCAATCATGCAGTTCCTCGAGCTGCCCAGATCGGTCCACCCCTACTTTGTCGCCGCCCAGTACCACCCTGAACTGACCAGCAGGCCCCTAAACCCCCAGCCCATGTTCATGGGTCTTCTGGCGGCCGCCATCCTGAGAAGCACTCCCTCGCTCACTCGTGAGGAGGTCTCGACCAGATGGATACCGGAGCCTTCCGCGAATACCGCCGTACCACCCACCCAGAGCTCTTCCGCCGCACCTAGTACCTGTGGATGAACATCCCTCGTACTGGTAGACTGGTGGATTATTCCCTCTGGCGATGTAGCTCAGCCTGGTTAGAGCGAGGGATTCATAAACCCTAGGTCACAGGTTCAAATCCTGTCATCGCCATTGAGAGCCCCCAACTGGGGGCTTTTTTCGTGCCCTATCCATCATCCACGGCCTCATCCGATGAATCAGGCCGAATGGAGATACTTCCTATCTCACATCCTGATCCGGGAGACATAGATGGGTTAGAGCCACCCATCCACCTCAATGACCACTCCGGGAATCGAATATGCGACCAAACCATGTACTCATCACCGTCATCGCGATCATCTCCTTGAGCACATGCTTCACGCAAGGTGGGGTAATCAGAGTTGATCCCACAGGAGAGACCGGCGAGTACGCCTCCATCCAAATGGCCCTGAACATGGCACAGCCCGGAGACGAGATCGTTCTGGCGCCCGGCATCTACGATCCAGTACTGAGCGGCTCGCCCTCATTTATCACTTCATACATGGGTATGGTTAGACAGGACGATCTGGTCATACGCAGCTCCCACGGCCCGGCGGTGACCATCATCGACGGCCGTGATCGATTTCGCGGCATTCATGGAAAACACCTGGGTTCATCACTTCATATCGAGGGAATCACATTCAGGAACTGCATCGGTGCCATTGTGGCAAACGACAGCGAGATCACTGTTCGAGACTGCCAATTTGAATCATGCCTGTCGATGCGTCATCCTGATGAACCGATTCCAAATCTCGCATCCTGTATCCATGTGGAGCGTTTTTATCGCAATGGATACGTCGATTACGACTATTCACCTTCCAATCTTGTTATTGAAAGATGTCAGTTCAGCGACAATGCCGGCTGGTATGGCGCCGTCAGATGCGATGGCAACATAGATGTCTCGAATTCGGTGTTCCAAGGTAATACATCCAGATTCGGTGGCGCCGGGGTTCTGTGGGGGCAACTCTGGTACATCTACGCCCACACCCACAATGGAACCGAAGTGCATGTTCCGCATTCACTGACAATGACAGTCGATCATTGCACCTTTGCCGCAAACGAGAGTGAATGGCATGGAGGCGGCATCTGCGCATACCATGGCCATCAGGCATGGGGAGTCGATGCTGAGATCACAAACAGCAGGTTCGAAGGAAATCATGCCAGAGACTGCGGAGGAGGACTGTACTTCTACGTGGATGATTCCAAGTACTGGACTGTGACCGAGGTCGACTGGATCACCCCAGGCGGACTTCACACCCTTTCAGGACGACCGCTTACATGGCGAGATCGTGACAGCTTCAGCACGCTCCACGGCCCCGCCCCCATCCACAGCGCGATCACATTGGACAACTGTGACTTCAATGACAACATCGCTTCCAGAGGCGCCGGAGGTGGCGCGTTCGTGAAGTCGAATGACGCACATCTGAACAACTGCAGTTTCAGCAGGAACCAGGTTCACGGGGACTCATGGATTGCGAAGACGTCATCGATGTCAGATTGGCCTGAACTGCTTGCAGACGAGGATCGCGGCTTTGCACCACGAGCCCGGACATGGCTTCACATCGGAGAATGGGAACAGGGAGTACGTCATAACAGGCGATTCCAGAATGAACTCTCCAGCATGGGAGGCGGTCTCCACGTATCCGTACACGATTCTGACGATAACGACGGACTTCATCCGAAGTCCGTGATCGCTCGTGACCTGACGTTTACCGGCAACCACGCGAGTCATGGAGGTGGATTCGCCATGTCCGTCTCGACAAACGAACCAGCCCACAAGTATGAATTCGAGTTGTCAGACATGAAATTCGAACAGAATGATTCACGAACGGGCTCGGCCATGTTCATCGCAGGCACAAGAGACGCCACCCTGGGGCCGCTGTTCCTGAATGTCCATCGAATCGATGCTCGCGACAACATCTCATCAGATGCGGCAGCCATTCAACTCGATGCGGAGAGTCTCGTAACGGTCGTCAACGACAGTCAGGTCGTCTCGAACCTGGCGCCCGTTGCAGCCATACTCGAGAATAGCTCGATCGAATTTGACGAGTTCGACCCATCAGGCTCACTCGACAAACGACGCCTTGCACTGGGCACCACGTTCTTCTGCGAAAACTCGCATGAAGATGCATATGCAGGCTCTCCGTTCGGCTGGCATGACATGGGAGGCAATATGTTCGGCTGTGGATCGGATTCGATCGATTCAGAAACCCACTTCCCCTGGGCATCCGAGGATATCGTTGACTGGGCCATGGGTACCGACACATGGTCTGCCGAGGCAAGCCGGGATCTGAACAGGGATGGGAGCGTCACCGCCAAGGATCTCGCGATACTCATGGACAACATTGGTGTCCACGAATCCTTGAAGCACCAGCCCCATGACCAGCACTTGAGTTCAAACAGAGAAGGCCGGTTCGACTTTCCCAAGACGAGGGTGCCCAAATCACTCGGGACTCCTCATAAGAACAAGTGATGCCATCGGGATCGACCTGACAACTTCACAGGCGCTGGCGTGATAGCATGGCTCGCAGATGCAACTTCACCTTCTCGGTACAGGATGCCCAGCCGTCGACACCAGTCGATATGGCCCCTCCGCACTCGTACGTGCCGGCAATGGGGCACGTGTCCTGGTCGACTGTGGATCCGGAGTCACACAAAGGCTTCTGGCCGCCGGAACACCTGGATCGGACATCGATCTTCTGCTCCTGACCCACCTTCACTCCGACCATGTCATGGATCTGTTTCAATTCATCATTTCATCATGGCACCAGGGAAGATCGCGTGGCCACCAGATCGTCGGGCCCGCTGGAACACAGGAATTCGTAGGTAATCTTCTCGAGGTCTGGAGGCCCGAGCTCGAGGGTCGTGTGAGACATGAGAGACGACCATCGGTGGAAGGGCTTGATGTCGAGATCACCGAGATCGGTCATGGCGCCAGCATGGATATCGGGGACATGTCGATAGACGCCTTTGAGGTGGACCATCGACCGATGGCGCCAGCCTTCGGCTATTCGTTCAAGGAAGATGATGAACACCTCGTGCTCAGTGGCGACACCGGTCCATGCGACACACTGATCGAAGCCGCCATGGACTGCGATGTCCTGGTGCACGATGTGCTGCTCAAGCATGAAATGCAACCACTGGAAGGCGTCCGGTCGCAGGAGACGATCGATCAGGTGGCCTCCTACCATGCGACGGCGGATCAGGTCGGAGCCATCGCGGCTCGAGCCAATGTCGGATGTCTGATACTCACTCATTTCGTACCACCTCGATTCGACGAGTCTCGTCTCATCGAGATGATCCACCATGACTATGGTGGGCGCATCCTCTGTGGGGAGGATCTACTTCGAGTGGATGTGTCGGATCCCGCATCGGCAGCGGTGCATCGAGAGGACTGCTGATCAAACGGCGTCTGGTGGCTTCCAGCGAGAGGAAACCGGCTCCCCAGTGGAACCGGCTTCCGACTTCCATCCGAAATGACCCCGGGGAGAATCGAACTCCCGTTTTAAGGATGAGAACCTCATGTCCTAGCCGCTAGACGACGGGGCCGAGCGAGCCGCGTATTTTACACGAGATTCGACATCTCCGGCAACAGGCGTCGCCTCAATCCGCCCAGGAGGCACCGTGAAACCGTCTGGGTACAATTCACCCCTATGAACAGCCCCTTTCGACTAGGTGTGGACCTGGGTGGAACGAAGATAGAAGCAGCGCTTCTCGACTCCAGTGGCACAACCGTGTCGACGGCGAGAACACCCACACCCTCCGGTGATTACCAAGGGACCCTCGAGGCGATTCGTGATCTCGTCCGTCAGATCGAATCGGAGGCGTCGTTGGATCCACTGCCTCTGGGCATCGGTGTTCCAGGAAGCCTCTCTCCCACTACCGGTCTGATGAGAAACGCCAATTCGACCTGCCTCAATGGACATCCTCTGGAACAGGATCTTTCCAGAGTGCTCGATCGAGGCGTTCGACTGGCCAATGATGCGAACTGCCTGACACTCAGTGAAGCGACGGACGGCGCAGCAGCTGGAGCGGGCATCGTCTTCGGAATCATTCTGGGTACGGGTATCGGGGGCGGATTGGTCGTCGATGGTTCACTAGTACTGGGCTGCAATGCGGTAGCTGGCGAATGGGGCCATATGCCTCTGCCCTGGCCAGAAAGCCATGAGATTCCCGGGCAACCATGCTACTGCGGAAGAAGTGGCTGCCTCGAGACCTTCCTGAGCGGCATTGCCGTGGAAGCCCAGGCTCGAGAAAGAGGGCTGGTGATCGATCGGGCCACAGACATGGATGTGAATCCGGATTGCAGCGATTTGCTGGAACAGTGGCTTCATCGACTCGCTCGAGGTCTGGCCATCATCGTGGATGTGGTTGATCCGGATGTCATCGTGGTCGGAGGTGGGCTGAACAGTATCAGCGGAATCTATGACAGGATCCCGTCCATGCTGGAGAGCTGGGTCTTCAGCGATACCGTGTCGACCCGGATCGTGCGAGCCATGCATGGGGACAGCAGCGGCGTTCGTGGAGCCGCTCGACTGTGGTAGCTCGATGGATCGAACTCAGGGCTGGCCGATGTCGCCGGATGGATCGACCTGCATGGGATCCGTACCGATTCCCTCACCCATCGCGTCTGGCACCTCGGTGCCTTCATCCTCACGGCTGCTGAGTTCCTGGGTTCGCCGAGCGATGAACGGATCCGGATCAAACGGATCCTGCACCATGTTGACATTGGGCTGCAGCTCCGCATCGGAGGGAGTCTGAAGTGTTCCATCCTCCTGTCTCATGGCAAGCTGGCCTTCGACCGCGATCTCAGATCTCTGTTGGCCAAGATCCTTGGTGGAGAGCGGATCACACCCAGTCATGGGCGAGATGAATGCCATGGCCAGAATCAAGCCTGAAACAGTTCCAATGGGTAGTCGCATCGAGAATCCTCCTGATCGGAGCATTCTACGGGATCCTGACACAAAGGCATCCATCTGAATGGCCGATTGCGAAGTGAAGGGCTCAACCGCAGCTCAAGCCGCTCAGAAAGCGGCTCCACGGAAACGTCTTGATTGGTACCGGTGGGAAACATGACTCGAGTCTAGGACAGCATTCACGAGCACCAGCCATTGTCGGCAAAAGGGGCTTAAATGCGTTCTCGCTTGAGGCTAGCGATTGTGCCCTGGTCATGCCTTTAGGAAGTGATCATAAACAGGAACGAATGGTAGAGACCGATGACACATGA
>DEYM01000079.1:9284-19075 GCA_002364555.1 Phycisphaerales bacterium UBA3158
ATGATGGCCGAGCATGCATCGGATTCACCTTGAGCGGACATTCAACCACACGCAGAATTGTTCAGATGCTCCGTGAACTTCGACCAGAAGTGATTCCGGAGAACCATGCCACGAGCCGTTCAGCATCTTCCGAAACGACTGCAATGAAGGAATCGGGTCGAACGAGCACGAAGCCGCCATCGGGTAGATCGAAGGCATCGATCAGACGCCCCTCGTTGTCCTCGGCATCGCCGCCTGTCGCCACTCTACGAATATGAAGAGCTGTCCCGGCTTTCGAGAAGTCGCCAAGGAGATCCCTGGGCTCTTCGTGATCGCCGATGATGACAAGCGTGAAACCGGGATCCTTCAGAAGATCGATCGCCGGCCGATGATCGCCGTCGCGCATCCTGATCAGGCAGTCCGGGAATGCATCGCCCGAGGCATGGCTCGAACTGACAGAACGAACATCCGCCAATGGCCCGTCGCGATAGGACACGAAGTCCTCCGTCAGAAAAGCCATTGCTCGCTTCCTGATCATCGGCAAGGTCGTCATGATGGGTGCCAGCACTTTGCCAATGCCAATGGCTATTGGACTGGTGTTCATCGCCGCCCGGATCATCAATCTCGAGGCCTTGATGACATAGGCCCCCACTGGATGACGTTCCGAGTGGTAGGTGTGCATCAGCGATTCAGGCGCCTGCTCCTGAATGACCATGGCCAGTTTCCATGCCAGATTCACGGCATCCTGGATACCGGTATTCATCCCCTGTCCGCCAGCTGGCGTATGCACGTGAGCGGCATCACCTGCCAACAGGACACGACCGTTCACATAGGAGTCGACCTGGCGTTCATTGATATGGAAATGGGCCAGCCAATGCTGGGCCTGAATCTTCCATCCAAGTGAACTGCGGTCATCGATGGCTCGCTGGATCTCCTCGATCGCAGGAGGTGTTTCGACGCCCCCGCTCTCGACTTCTCCAGCATCGACGATGATTCGCCAGCGAGCACCCGAGATCGGAAAACAGATCACGGCCCCCTGGCTGGACTGCACGATCCGAAGAACATGCCCGTCCTGCTCCTGATCGATATCCACATCTGCAATCAACCACCGATGTTCGCTGGACTGGCCATCGAAGGAAAGTCCCAGCGTCTTTCGTATCGTGGAATGGCCACCATCACAGCCGATCAGCCAGGCAACCTCGATGTCCTCATTGCCATTGCCGGTGGTAATTCGAGCAGACACTCCCCCATTTGACTGGGAGAATGAATCCAGCCTTGAACCACGCTCGACCTCGACACCCTGTTCCCGCAGCGCTTCGATCAAGCAGGACTCGGTGTCGTACTGGGGGATGAACAGACCCGGAACGACGCCTCGGCCCTCGTCCTCGAAAGACATGTGGGCGATCGATTCCGTTCTGGAACTCAATGTGGCACCACGGACCTCCGGATGCCCCGCTTCGAATCGACCACTGTCGACGAAGGGATGCAATGCCTTGAGAGAACCTCGCCAGAGAACCAACGCTTTCGAGTAGGAGGTCATGGAGGGCTGCTCGTCGACGATTCTGACCCTGATTCCCATGCGAGTGAGAACCAGTGCGCAGGTCAAACCGACCGGTCCGGCTCCGACGATCAGTAGCTGTGGTGATGGTTGAGTCATGCTGAAAATGCTAACAATTCTGCCTGAACAGCATCCCCGAGTGACAGTGGAATCGGGTCAGGCACAGGAGCAAAGGACAGGCCATCTTCGGAACATATCCGGCGCCAAATCCGATATTCCATCACCATCAAACCAAATCCCGGGTGTGGGTTCTCCAGAAGCCAGAGACGTTTTTCAAGCCAGAACCCTCTGGAGGGCTGTTTATTGGCCCTCGGCAGAGACTTCAACAGTCTTTGAGGAATCCAGCCTCTATCCATCCCTGATTTCTGTACAATTCGCCCCTCGGTTCCGACCTCTATCGCATCTGGATAGTGAGCGGCTTGCTGAAGCGTCCCTATCGTGTTGGGATTCTACAAAAGCACCGTTCCGAACGAACCGTTTGTTACTTGTTTGGAGATTGTGCTTTGAGGCTTTACGTAGGAAATCTGAATTTTGATACGACCGAGGATTCACTTCGCGACCACTTTTCCGCTCACGGAACTGTAGACGAAGTAGCCATCATCACTGACCGGGAAACCGGTCGTCCACGCGGATTCGCTTTCGTCACAATGGCGAGCGAAGACGACGGCCGCAAGGCCATCGAGGAACTGGGTGGCAAGGAGCTCGAAGGTCGTACGTTGAACGTCAACCAGGCCCGAGAGCGACAGAGTGGCGGACCCCGCCGCGAGCGCTACTGAATCACAGGATCCACTGGATCCCTGGTTCAACAAGCCGAAATTGAAGCGGTCGCTCGTAAGAGCGGCCGCTTTTCGTTTGGAGATCCCTCCTGTCCGCAAGACAAGACGGCTCTCAGCGAATACCATCATCACTCGATCGCCAAGCAGACACCCGGTGGGGTGGCCGAGCGGTTGAAGGCGCCGGTCTTGAAAACCGGTAACGGGGTTTCCTCGTTCGTGGGTTCGAATCCCACCCCCACCGCTTCTCGGATGTTTCCCGGGCATCCAATGATGTCCCGGGAAACATGTTCCGCCAGCCATGAATGGAGAGGCATGATTCGCTATCTGGCTCTACTACTACAGATCACGATGATCGCCGGTTGCTCAGCTTCCAGACCGATGCCGGTCGTGGTCGAGGTCGTCGATGCCATGACGATGGCCCCCGTCGAGGACGTCGTGATTCGAGCCGATGGAGGCACCTTCTACATCCCAACCATGCAGCCGAGCCTGATCGGTGCACCGGGGACCATGTTCGGCCCCTTGCCCGATCCCGAAGGCAGGATCGGCCAGACCAACCAGAATGGACGAGCGTTCATGGAGATCGCGGGCCAGAGACCCGTGGCGATACGGTTCTTCAAGACCGGCTATTGGGATGGCTTCCTCATGGTGGAAGCTGGCGAGGACATCGTGTCGGGAGCCATCGCATGGACCCAGGGGATCGTCTCGCCAAGACTTCACACGGCGTCCACGAACACCGATTTCAAGAAGCGGATGATGTTCCGGGTGCGAGTGAAGAAGACCGACCGGATTCAAGGCGAAACCGGCCCACAAGCCTACTGATTGGTCAATGTACCTCGACGCTTGTCGGGCTCGACCAACGCGGACTTGGCGTAGTCACGATTCATTCGGCTGATGAAGGCGATGCTGATTTCCTTTGGACAGGCATCCTGGCATTCGGCATGGTTGGTGCAGGCACCCATGCCTTCGTCCTCCATCTTCTCGACCATGTTCTTGACCCTCGAGTGTCGCTCGGGCTGCCCCTGGGGAAGCAGCCCCAGATGAGCCACCTTGGCGGACGTGAAGAGCATGCCGGCACCGTTGGGACAGGCTGCGACACAGGCACCACACCCGATGCATGCTGAGGCATCCATTGCTTCTTCGGCGATCACATGGGAAACGGGAATGGAGTTCGGCTCGGGCTTGGGGCCGGAGTGGACATTGATGTAACCACCCGACTGAATGATCCGATCGAGCGACGATCGATCGACCATCAGATCCTTGATGATCGGATACGAGACGTTCCTGAAGGGTTCGATCCAGATCTCGTCCCCGTCCTTGAAGGATCGCATTCGAACCTGGCAGGTCGTGCACCCCTTGCCGGGACCATGGGGCCGCCCGTTGATGGCCAGGGAGCAGGCACCACAGATACCCTCTCGACAGTCGCTGTCGAAGGTGATGGCATCGAGTCCCTTCTGGATCAGGTTCTCGTTCAGAAGGTCGAGCATCTCGAGAAAGGACATCTCATCCGAAATGCCATCGATCTCGTGCTTCTCGAGAAAGCCCTTGGACTTCGCATTTTCCTGTCGCCAGATATGCAGGGTGAATTTCATTACTTGTAGCTCCGAGTCGTGGGTGGCAGGGCTTCCAGCACCAGTTCTTCCTTGTGAAGCTTCTCGGGCTGATCTTCGCCCTTCCATTCCCAGACGGAGACGTTCTGGCAGTCTTCATCGTTTCGAAGGACTTCACCGTCTTCGGTCTGGTGCTCTTCACGGAAATGGCAGCCGCATGATTCATCACGCTCAAGGGCGTCACGACACATCAGATGCCCCAGCTCGAGATAGTCCGAGACTCGCCCGGCTCGTTCGAGAACTTGATTCGGTCCATCGGCGGTGCCGGGGACAAGAAGGTCCGTCCGGTAGGCTTCCTGCAGATCCTCGATGCCGGCCATCGCCGTCTTCAGACCTTCCGCCGTGCGAGCCATTCCACAGTGTTCCCACATGAGCTCACCCAGTTCACGGTGGATGGACAAAGGCGTCCTGGTCCCCTTGATGGCCATCATCTGGGAGATGTTGTCCTTGATCTGATCCTCATGCTGCTTGAATGCGGGGTGATCGGTGTCGACCTTGTCCATGTAGATGTCGTGGAGATAGTCGCCAATGGTCTGGGGCAGGATGAAGTAGCCATCGGCCAGACACTGCATCAAAGAGCTTGCACCAAGCCGGTTCGCACCGTGATCTGAGAAGTTGGCCTCGCCGATCGCGTACAGACCCGGGATGTTGGTCATCAGGCTGTAGTCGACCCAGAGCCCACCCATGGCATAGTGGAGGGCCGGATAGATTCTCATCGGCTTGTCGTAGGGACTCTCATCCGTGATCTCGTGGTACATGTCGAACAGATTGCCGTATCGTTCGCTGATGGTCTTGCGACCCTCACGCTTGATGGCATCACTGAAGTCGAGATAGACGGCACGGCCCTTGTCGCCAAGGACACTGAAGCCGTCATCGCAGACGTACTTTGCATTCCGCGAGGCGACGTCGCGAGGCACGAGATTGCCGTAGCTGGGATAGCGCTCTTCCAGGTAGTAGTAGCGGTCTTCCTCTGGAATCTGAGCCGGGTGACGATCATCACCCTTCTTCCGGGGGACCCAGCAGCGACCATCGTTTCTCAGTGATTCACTCATCAACGTGAGCTTGCACTGGAAATCGGCCGTACTTGGAATGCACGTCGGATGGATCTGGACCATGCACGGATTCGCGAAGCCGGCACCACGCTTGTGGGCTCGCCAGATGGCGGTGCAGTTGCTGTTGACAGCATTGGTCGAATGGAAATAGGTGCTGACATAGCCTCCGGTCGCCAGCACCACGGCGTCGGCCGCATGCGACTGGATTTCACCGGTCACCAGGTCACGGACGATGATGCCTCGTGCACGGCCATCGATGACCACGACATCGAGCAGTTCCGTGCGGGCATTCATCTTGAGATTGCCCGTATTGAGTTCCTTCTGAAGGGCCTGGTACGCACCCAGCAGCAACTGCTGACCGGTCTGCCCACGGCAGTAGAACGTTCGGGATACGAGAACACCGCCGAATGAACGGTTGGCCAGCATGCCACCGTACTCGCGAGCGAACGGGACGCCCTGGGCTACGGCCTGATCGATGATGTTGGTGCTCAGTTGGGCCAGTCGGTAGACGTTGGCCTCGCGAGCACGGAAATCCCCACCCTTCTGGGTGTCGTAGAACAACCGGTAGGTGGTGTCGCCATCCTCACGGTAGTTCTTGGCGGCGTTGATCCCCCCCTGGGCCGCGATGCTGTGAGCTCGCCGTGGGGAATCCTGGAAGCAGAAGGTGTTCACCTTGTAGCCCTGGGCAGCCAGACTCGAGGCGGCGGCGGCACCGGCCAGACCGGTACCGACGACGATCACGTCGTACTTGCGACGGTTGTTTGGTCCCACGAGCTTCGCCTGCTCGAGGTACGTCGACCACTTGTGCTCAAGGGGTCCATCGGGAATTCCTGACTCAAGGTTCATGATGCTCACCTTCGGATTGGGCGATCAGATTCTCTGATTCACCCATGACATGCTGATGGGTCGCCTCCGCTGCCTCGGGAGCTGGCAGCACGCCGCTCCATATGAGGGTAGGCACCGAGGAAAAGCCAAGGAAAATCACAACCGCCGAAATGGTCGATATCAATCGCAGGGAATGATTTCGATCCTGATTGTTGATGCCAAGAGACTGGAACATGCTCCAGACACCGTGGTAGAGGTGCAGGCAGATGAAGCCCATCATGACCACGTAGACCAGGGCTATCCACCAGACCTGGAAGGCATGCCAGAGATTCGAGTACACAGCCCCCTCCTCGTAGGAGGTCGGCTGGACCGTGCCCGTGGTGAACTGCAGGATGTGGAGAATCACATAGACGAGGATCAATGGCCCACTGATCATCATCGTCATCGAGGCCAGCGTTCGAGCCGAGCGATGGCGATGCTGGTATCGAGGCTTGGCTCTTCGATTCTGCCGAGTCAGAAGAATGATTGTCACGACGTGGGCGATCAGGAAGACGAGCAACCCGATTCGAGCCACCCAGAGAAATCCTCCGAAACCGAAGAAGTCCTCCATGAAAGTCCGGAGGTGATGAGAATAAGAATCAATTTCCTCGGCCCCGCCGTAGACCCACATGTTCCCCAGCATGTGTGCGATTAGAAACAGAAACAGGCCGCCCCCGGAGATGGCGACGACATACTTCTTCCCAATGGATGATTGATAGAACTTCAGGAGCCGCACAAATACCTCCTATGGCCCGGGAAATGGGCTGGCCAAGCATTGTACATCGGTCGAGCCGGGGGCTCTACAGTGAAAATAGGAATCAGATGGAGGGAAACATGATGCTCGCGATGGTCGTGTCGTCTGCAAGCTCATCGGTCTGAGCAAAGTCACACACGGCCTTGTGGAGCCCCTCCACATCGTCACGAGGAATCTTGAACGCCTTGAGGACCTCCAGGGCTCTATCCATGCCGAACTGCTCCTGATCCTCCTCTCGAGGCTGCTCCACCACACCATCGGTCATGAGAATGATCCGATCGCCGGCACGGCACTTGAGAACCAGAGAGTCGAACTGCGTGTCCCCGTCGATCCCCACGGGTGGATGAGCGGCAATCCGCTCGCTTCGAGCCGAGCCATCCTCGTTGCACTGAGCCCAGTGGCCATGCCCGGCATCGACGTAGACGATTTCCATGGTCGAGGGATCAAGCACTCCGACCCACATCGAAATGAATCGGTTCACCGCCGAATGAGAGAGCACATAGGCGTTCACTGCATTGACGGCTTCAGTCGGATCGCCCGATCGAAGGAGCACCGAATGGAGATGGGACTGGGCTGCGGCCATGAGAATGGCGGCACCGATCCCCTTGCCTGAAACATCCCCCAATGCGAAGGCGACCTTCCCGTCGGGCAGCTCAATGACATCGAACAGATCTCCCGATGCGTATCGGCCAGGCTGGAACTGGAAGGCGTAAGGCATATCGGCCATGGTTCCACGACTCTCGGGAAGCATGAATCGCTGGGCCTCCCTGGCTGCGGAGAGATCCGATTCCATCTTCTGCTGCCGCTCGATCAGCTCGCGACGACGCAGATTGGCGATAGCAAGACCGGCGATCCTGACCAGTGCCTGACAGAAGCTGGCCGCATCGTTCTGGACAGTCGCCTCGCTCCCTCTGGCATCGAGATACAGGCAAGCGGCGACTATGTCATCGACCATGATCGGACAGCACAAGGCCGAATGAATGTTCAGATCCGCGATGCTCTGCCCGTATACAGGCTGATCATCGGAGAGCATCTGGGCGATGTCGCCTTCTGCCGCGGCCCTGATCAACGATCTGCTCAGATCATCAGGACGATCATCACCACCAAGACTTCTGTAGGCGATTATCTCCACGGATTCGGCGTTGGCATCGGTTCGAAGCAAAGCAGCCCTACCGAAGCCGCTGCCTTCGATGGCCGAGACCATGATCGAATCCCAAAGCGAGAACTCGTCGATGGCCTGGTTGATCCTGGCAGCGCACTCGATGAAGAGATTCAGACGATGACGAGCCAGCGAAGCGGTCTGAGCGGGGCTCAGTCTTCGAACACGATTGCTTTCGTCAGCGTCATCGATGGTCATCATGGCCACCGAAGTCGTATCGAGAACACCCACCTGGAGGGTCCATGGCCCTACCCGGATTCGATCGCCTTCAGCCAGAATGGATGGATGCTCGATGCGAACCTCGTTGAGGAGCGTGCCGTTGGCACCACCGAGATCCTTGATCAGCCAGTTCTCATCCTGACAGGAAATGGAAGCATGCTTTCTGGAGACGGTCGGATCGACGAGCTTGACTTCACACGTCGAACCTCGACCAATCACACCGCCTGCACGAGTCAGTTCGATCGAATCCTGAGGCGGACCCGCAACGGCATTCAAGCGAAGCACCTCCCCCTTGAACGGGGCGCGGTAGGAGCTTGATTGACTCGGAGATGTGACCATCACGACCATGGTAACCCAACCGCGATCAAAGCAGGCAATCGGGGATCATGGTCGGGTTTTCAACTCAATCCCTCCAGCATGCGACCAGAAGGGCATTTCATCGCATCGATTGCCCGCCCTGCCGTTCGAGTCGACCCCCTATCGGGCCCTGAAGTCAGTATCGAGAGGCTCGAATCCTGCTGGACATGTTCCGGCTCCAATGCCGGTCCATACTGGCGGTAGGATGAAGTACCCATCATTCGAAAGGTACTGACATGCTCTTGCTCAGCTGCATCCTGTCGACACTGCTTTCAGCCGTGGAACCACCAGAACAACCAGGCATCTCTCGAGATGTCTTCATCAATGCGAAGATCATCCCGATCTCGTCAATGGAGATCGCCAACGGCTTTCTGTTGATCGAGAACGGACGGATCGTGGATGTCGGACGAATGACGGACTGGAGCCCCCCTTCCGGCAAGTCGACCATTCACGACTGCAGTGGACAGACGATCATGCCGGGATTGGTCTGCACGCATAGCCACATCGGCATCCAGGGTCGTGGCGGCGGTGGTGCGGATCGATCAGACCCTATACAGCCCGACGTTCGAATTCTCGACACGATCGATGTACAGAATTCCGGATTCAAGCGTGCACTCGCGGGTGGACTCACCTGCCTG
The DNA here is from genome assembly GCA_002364555.1 of Phycisphaerales bacterium UBA3158. Lineage (GTDB taxonomy): Bacteria > Planctomycetota > Phycisphaerae > Phycisphaerales > SM1A02 > UBA1668. The sequence goes on from DEYM01000079.1 coordinate 18,248, forward strand.
AACATCATGCCCGGCAGCGGACATCTTTCCTCCGGACAGACCGCCTATGTCAAGCTCAGGCCAGCCACACGCATAGAGGACCTCCTCATTCTCGACGACTCCGGAAATCCCATGGGTGGACTGAAGATGGCCAATGGAACCAATCCGCAGAGAGATGCCCCCTTCCCGGGAACACGCGGCAAGTCCGCTTCTCTCGTCAGACAGGCCTTCATCGATGCCCAGGACTATCAACGCAGGCTTGACGAGGCTTCCGACGATCCCGAGAAGATGCCCGACAGGAATCTACGGATGGAGGCCTTGTGCGAAGTGCTTCGAGGCGAGCGTGTGGTCCATCATCACACCCACCGCCATGACGACATCCTGACCGTTCTGAGACTCGCCGACGAATTCGATTTTCGCGTGGTTCTCCATCATGTCAGCGATGGATGGAAGATAGCCGACGAGATCGCCGCCGCCGGAGTGCCCTGTTCTGTGATACTCGTCGATTCGCCAGGTGGCAAACAGGAAGCCATCGACCTCTCCTATACCACCGGCCGGGTCCTTGACGACGCCGGGGTCGATGTCGCCTTTCATACCGATGACCTGATCACCGACTCCCGCTGGTTCCGGCGAATGCCGGCCCTGGCGATGAGAGCGGGCATGGATCGACAATCCGCCCTCGAGAGCATCACGATCAAAGGAGCCGCGATGCTCGATCTGGATGATCGGATCGGCTCTCTTGACCAGGGCAAGGACGCCGACTTCATCATTCTCGATGGAGATCCCTTCAGCATCTACACCGACAATCTCCAGACCTGGGTCGAAGGCAAGAAGGTCTTCGATCGAAGC
>DEYM01000170.1 GCA_002364555.1 Phycisphaerales bacterium UBA3158
GTAAGAAGGTCACTCGCAAGAAGGCCACTCGTAAGAAGGTCACTCGCAAGAAGGCCACCCGTAAGATGGCAACTCGCAAGAAGGCCACTCGTAAGAAGGTCACTCGCAAGAAGGCCACACGTAAGAAGGCAACTCGCCGCCGTTGAGCCCCTGGTGCTCATCAGATTTAGTGCTCCGGGATCATGGAACGCTCAGGAGCAAGGACGGGTTCCCGTTCGAAATCCGTCAGAAGGTCGACTGAAAAGTCGGCCTTCTGGCATTTTTGGTGTCGACTCACTCGTGAAGCAAATCACGAGATGCCGATGAATCACATTGGCCCAAGGGTCTCCTTGCCCTAAAATGAATTGTTCGTATAGTTGATCTCACACAGAGACAAGACTCATGACACACATCATTGCCGAACCCTGCATTGGAACCAAAGACACAGCCTGCGTTGATGTCTGCCCCGTCGATTGCATTCATCCCACCAAGGATGAAGGCACTTACGAGGGGTTCGAAATGCTGTATATCGATCCCGAAACCTGCATTGATTGCGGGCTCTGTGTGGATGAATGTCCTGTTCAGGCGATCTTCCCGGAGGAGGATCTGCCGGAGGAATGGCAGAAGTACATACAGATCAATGCTGACTGGTTTACCGAGAACGGTTGATCAGGCGGCGTCTTCCGCCTGATCCAGTCCGGTGGGTGAATTCGCTCTTTCGGTCCAATCTTCAACCTTGGAACCCAGCTGAAGCCCGCTTGGCATGGTTTTTCGGTATCCAAGTCGCCTGATGACCTCGAGAACGTCAGTCCAGGTGGGGAAGCTCTTTCCGTTGGCTCGCTTGAACGCATCAATGGCCTGAACGAACATGAATTGCTCGCCAGTCATCTCGCCTTCCTCTGCAGAACGTAGAAAATCACTTCGCCGTCGCCCGGGGCCACGCCGTCGTTCGAGATTGGTTGCCGAGACCGAATGATGGGGGTCGTCCCGTCGATCCAATCCGCTTCTTCTATCAATCACCTCTGATTTATCACTACCCTCAGACGCTCGACTTTGATCTTTCATCGTGACCAGACCTTTCACTCGGGTTGGCTGATGACACCCAACTGGTGCCTCCCGCTACGATGCCTATTCGGCTCTGGTGATACGAAACTTCAGCCTGATCTGTTCAGGTCGCAAGGAACAACCACTTATCATGGCCAGTAAGCCTGAATTATTCGGACGATCCGCATGACCCGACCACAGAATGATGATCAGTTGGCGGCAACTGGAATTCAAAGGAGCTGCTGCCCGACAGCCGCCCTCATGGCCTGGGTGTTTCCCGGTCTTGGTCACATCGTTCTCGGTCAACGAAGAAGAGGACTCCTCATCATGTGTGGGATTCTCTTTCTTTTCTTCTGTGGGCTTCTCATTGGAGGCCTTGATGCGGTTGATATGAAGCAGGATCGAATCTGGTTCGTCGGTCAGGCGTTCAATGGTCCGATCGCCTTCGTCGCTGATTTCCTCAATCAGACACTCGTACAGAATCAACCGATGGAAATCCGTGTTCATCGAGTTGGACTTGCCCACGTCAACTGGTTGGCGATGTTGTTCATCACATTGGGGGGGTTGATGAATCTGGTGGTGATTCTGGATGCCTTCTATCCCCAGAACAGGCCGGATCATCCACATCGAAGGAGTGAAGACCGGTGAACATGCTGGCATGGATCCCGTTTCTGGAACCCATGAATGTGTTTCATCAGTGGTGGTATCTACTGCTGCTGCCACTCGCCTTTGGCTTGTCGGTCGCCTACAAGGCCATTCGGGTTCCGAGTCTGAAGCTGTATTGGTGGCAGGTCGCACTCATGACCACTCAGATCGTCTTTGGTGTCGTGGCCCTGGGAGCCCTGGTGGCCCTGTTCGTTCAGTTCGCGATTCCGTTCCTGAATGGATGAACGTCTGATAACGATGACATCCACGTTCTGATGGACTGAAAGAGCCAAATCGAAGAACGTCACCCGTCATTGGTGAAATATCGCCGAGTTGCCGATGAGTATTGGTTGGGTCGTGCCATGGACGGCATCCCACGGAGAGAAGAGTTGTAATTGCCAGGGACGGTGCACGCATGAAAACCATCACGAATCAGGGAGCTCCTCGCGTATCCGCGATGAGCCCCGGGCCCTCAATCGCCCCAAACACCCCTGCTCGACACGGAAGAGACGTCGAACAGGTCCACAAGACCAGAAGTAGGGGTCGGAAGTCTCGCCGATCACCGGAATCTCAGTACATCATGGATACCTGGGCCAGATACAAGAATGAGCCCACCATCTACCTTCGAGACGTCCTGATCGCCCATTACATGGAACGACACGTACGGTTGTTGGCTGAGCGTTTTCGAACCTCCCTGCCACCATCGGTTGACGTTGATGATCTCATCCAGCAGGGCTATCTGGGGCTGGTGAGATCAATAGAGCGGTTTCAGCCTGAAAGAGGTATTCGGTTCGAGACCTTCAGTTCCCTGCGAATCATCGGTGCCATGCAGGATTGGCTCCGTGAGCAGGACCACATACCCAGACAGGTCCGTCAGCGTTCCAAATTGCTCAATGCAGCCAAGGATCGTTTCCGGGTGATCCACGGAAGATCACCGGATGCCGGGGAGCTTATCGGACTTCTTGGTCTGTCCATAGAGGATTCCCTGGCCTGCATATCCGCTTCGAGGCCGCCTGCCATGGTGACCTTCAGTACGGTCACCATGAACAATGGAAGTGATGAGAACGATTCCTCCGAGCTCACCAGCCTGACGGATAAGAATCCCTCGAACAGTCCACTCCATGACATCGGGAGAAGTGATCTCAGACGATGGCTGACTCGAGAGCTCGATTCCAGAGATCAGCTGATCGTCGTTCTCTACTACTACGAAGACATGACCATGCGAGAAATCGGTCTGGTGGTGGGTTGTTCCGAGTCGAGGATCTCACAACGACTCAATCTCATTCTGCAGAGGCTGCGATCCACCTTCAACGGATTGGGATCCGCCGAGGAGATCATTCCTCTGGATTGAGTGGAGTCGGATTCAATCCGGTAAGGTTCTGCTTCAATGCCCGGATCAGCCAAGATTATCTGCCTGTTCATCCTGCTTGTTCTCGCCATTGGATCGAACCTTCTGTTCACGAAGTGGGGATCGGATCTGGAAGGTAGTCCGGTGCTGACCATTCGGCTGGGCACTGAAACTCCATCCATCACCGCCAAGACCCGTGGATTCGGTCTTTATTCACCCGATTCCCTTCAAGAGGCACCCTGGATGTCCATGTCCCTGGGCCTGCTGCTGCCTCTGGCCTGCATGGGCATGATCGTCTACATCCTTGTCAGGCTGGATTCCAAGCCAACCGAGCTCTGAAGGCTCTTCCAGCTGGACCCGAAGACAATCAGCACTACCGCTGCCAACATTGCTCGCGTGCCTCTGACCGGATACCCTCATAGGTTCAACTTTTCCGGATTCTCGCTCTATCAGGCGTTGATCCAGATGCAGGAGCCCGTGATATGTCCAAGATGTTTTACACGATTGAAGAGGTCTGCCAGAAACTCGCCAAGAACGAGAGTGAGATCAATGACATGGTCTCATCCGGTCAGATCCAGGAATTTCGAGATGGCGAAAATCTGATCTTCAAGGTGGAACAAATTGATCTTCTGGCCAGTCCGGATGACTCTGGTTCCGTTGAACTGGATCTGGGTGATGCCGCCAGCAGCGGATCGAACACCGGACTAACCATGGATCTTGGCGATAGCTCGGGATTCAATCTCGATGGGTCCTCATTATCTCCAATGGAACTCTCCAGTACCGGTGACGCGATGTCTCTGAGCAGCTCGTCAACCGGCCTTCCTACACCATCAATGACCCCAGGCTCCACAGGACCGATGGATTCGGAAGTGGGTGTGGGACTCAGCGGATCCGCTTCGGGCATTTCGGCGTTTGAAGGTGCTGGAGATGCTGGCGAGACACAGCTGGGCAATGAACTTGATGAAGATCTGACGCTTGAATCCGTTGGTTCAGGTAGTGGACTCCTTGATCTCACAAGAGAATCCGATGACACGTCATTGGGTGCCGAATTGCTCGAGGAAGTCTATTCCGGGGAGGATGAATTTGATCTTCCTGAAAATTCATCCGGACTTTTCGAAGCTGTCAATGCTCCAGAACTTGGAGAAGCACCAGTGGCTGGAGCGGGCATTGCCCAGGCTCCAGCGGTCATGATGGAGGAAACCGTCGATATGCCCAACTCCGGGCTCAGTATCGGCCTCTGCATCGGTGCGCTGGTGGCGATGATCATCATCCTCATCATTCTCGCCTCGGAATTGGAAGGTGGCGCCTCGATGCTGACAAGCACCATTGCAGGCGGCCTGTGGGTCTGGACAGGTGGACTCGTTGGTGGTGCATTGATTGCCGCTGGCGTTGGCTTCTTCATCGGCCGAGCCTCCGAATAGTCATAACAACGCGAGAGATTCGCTATCCAGCTCACTCATCACGGCATACGCGAATGGGGAACGGCAACCGGTATCTTCGGTGCCGCTGTTGGTATCACCCTGTTTCTCCAGGCACCGACGGTCGTGACGCTGTCCGTGCTGATTCCACTGGGGATACTGCTGCTGGCCGTGTATGCCTTCTTTCGCAGTCCTCGCAGAAGCCTCCCTGCCGACTGGACTCGGGACCAGATGATCAGTCCGGCCGATGGTGTGATTTCAAGCATCGAACACCATGACCGCCATCCGGATCTGGATGCTCCGGCCGTCGTCATACGGATATTCCTGAGTGTCCTCGATGTCCATGTCAATCGATGGCCATGCCATGGCACCGTGACTCTCAATCGTCATGTACCTGGCCGACATCACGATGCCCGTTCCGATCGCTGCCACATGGAGAACGAGCACAATCTCGTCATGCTTCGTCGTGAAGATCAGAAGATGATCGGTGTCCGCCAGATTTCCGGGCTCATCGCCAGAAGAATCGTCTGCCCGGTCGATCTAGGAGATCAAGCTGAAGCGGGAGCGGTGTATGGCATGATCAAGTTCGGCTCGAGCACCGAACTCATACTTCCCGATCCCCAACTGGTGGAGATCAATGTGGAAGTTGGGCAACGAGTCCGTGGTGGGGAAACCGTGTTCGCTCGTCTGCCTCTGGAAACCCCCGTAACGCCCTGATCCCGGGATCAATCAGATCTTCAGATCGACTTTTCGAATGCCACGTGGTCGTCCATCGGGCTCACGTCGCTGGTGTTCCTGACGTGATTGCTCCGAGCTGTTGTCAGGAAGCTCCTGAACCGCTTCTGAGAGCTCGACCCCGTCGACTCTGGTTCTGGTGTGGTCTGGGGTCGCCTGCTCGTCCTGGCCCGCCTGATGGCGATTACGTAGACGACTGGCTACCAACTGGGCCTGGGATGCCAGTACGGCTGAAGCCTGGATGAAACCCGTGAACAAGCCCATCTACATATCTATCGGCGAGATCGAGGTGATGCCGAGATTCCTACTCGGATTCAACTCTCGGGAAAAGCGCCACCTTCTCGATGGCTGTTCCAGCGGCCAGTCTTCCCCATTGGCATTCACCGCGGAGATCTCCCGTTGGAGCCCCTAGATTCCAGGCATCACGAAGCTCCAGGATCTTCTCGGGCATGGTCGCCTCGAGAAGGCAGGATGCAATCCTGATGGCTTCGGCACATCGATAGAGAATATCCCCGACCTGAGCCGCCATTTCCGGATCCTTGGCCAATTTGAATGGTGCCGTTTCATTGATGAAGGCATCCACTCGTCTGACGATCGTCATTGCAGCGGCGATCGAACCGGAGAGATCGAAACGCTCCATGGAATCGATGGCCGCCTCGACCTGGGCCGATGTGAAGTCCGACCAGTCCACACCGCCATCCGCACACTCACCGGTATCCGCCGGGCAGAGGCCATCGCAATACTTGCCGATCATCGCGGATGTTCGACTGGCGCAGTTCCCGACCGTGTTGACCAGATCGGTCGTGTAGGTCTCATGGAACTGGCTGCGTGAGAAGTCGGCGTCTGTTGCGCCCAGCGGGCCCTGGGTACAGAGGAAGTAGCGGAGCGCGTCGCTACCGTACTTCTCCATGTATCCCTGGAGTTCCTCGAGATCTATGAAGTTGCCAAGGGACTTGGACATCTTCTGGCCTTCGCTGATCCAGAAGGAATGTGCGTAGATGCAGGATGGAAGCGGGAGTTCAAGAGCCATCAGGAGCGCAGGCCAGATGACCGCGTGGAACCACAGGATCTCCTTGCCGATGACCTGCATGCCGGCGGGCCAGTAGCCCGCACGCTGGGCATGCCATTGGGACTCGCTGTCAGCCAGTCCAAGTGCGGTGATGTAGTTGAACAGCGCATCGATCCATACGTAGATCACATGTTCGTCCGCACCTGGAACGCCGATGCCCCAGGCGAAGTTGGTTCGGCTGATCGGAACATCCTGAAGGCCCTCTCGCAAGCGACCGAGCACCTCGTTACGGCGTGCGTCCGGACGAACGATTCCAGGATGATCATCGAACATCTTCCGCAATCGATCCTCGTAGGCGCTGAGCTTGAAGTAGTAGTTCTGCTCACTGGCACGCTCCAGCGGCTTGCCGGAGATGGGGGAGACGAACTCGACCTCGTTGGCCTTCGTATCCGTGTAGTACTCCTCCTGGCCGGCGTCGTACCATCCCTCGAACGTACCCAGATAGACATCGCCGGAATCCATCAATCGTTTGACAAGGGACTGGACCTGCTGCTCGTGTCTTGGGTCCGTTGTCCTGATGAATTCATCATTCGTCAGGTTGAACATGCCCATGATGCGCCGGAACTCCTCGGAGTTCTCGTCCGCGAGTTCCTGAGGGCTTACGCCGCGAGCTTCTGCGGATTGCTCCACTTTCTGTCCATGCTCATCGGTGCCGGTCAGAAAGAAGACATCGTGTCCGGACAATCTCTGAAATCGAGCCCAGGCGTCGCAGATGGTCGTCGTGTAGACGTGCCCGATATGGGGACGATCATTGACGTAGTAGATGGGGGTCGTGATGTATCTGGTTGAAGTTCCCACGGGGGGGGATGGTAGCAAGCTGCCCCGATACAGGTCTGAAGAAATGAAAAGCAGCCTGAAAGACCGTCAAACAGGGTATTCCTCTCACAATTGGAGTCCATCGGATCCGATGAGAGATACCATGAGGGAGGTCAATGAAGACCTGCCTGATTGGATCCTGAACGGATCGGAGCGACTCATGATGCGTTATCTCGGCCTGGCTATTCTGCTTCTGACCCTCATTCCCACCTCTCTCACGTATGCCCAGAATGCCCTGGGTGATGGCCACGCGCTCGATGGAGGCCTGAATACGAGAGGAACCAGGAACGAACCGACCAGAGCTGGTGATGTTGCTCCAGGCCAGTCGGCCAGAGGTCTGGTCAATCCGAACATCGCAACGAGGCTCTCGACCAATTCGGACTTCTCGAAGCAGAACTTTGCCAATCCTGGTGCCTTCATGGAATCCGGCGGTGGTATCGGTAGCAATCCGTGGTACTGGCAGCAGGCCGGTACGCTCGAGGGCCAGATGATGGGAGGTGGTTACGGCGGCGCCGGCGGGGGACTCGGTGGTGGTGTTTCGGCCAGATACTTCTCCAAGGACAGCAACGGATTCAGCACAACAGGCACGTACAGCCCTTTCTTCAACAAGAATTTCGGCGACGCCAAGAACCGTGTTGCTTTCGGCTCCGATCTTGATTCACTCGACAAGCTCAATCAGATCAGCAACCGATACATCCCGAGTGGACAGCCCGGCAACGTTCTCCAATCGGAGGGCGCAACGACGCCTGATGATTTCAATGAACCGTGGCAGTACACGATTGGTGGGGGCAGCCCGTTTCTTCGCGATACACGTCGTGGGGAATTGATGCGGCAGGATCTCACCAATCGCGAACTCAAGGTGGAACCACAGCCGGTCGGATCGGGAATCTCGCCCAACCAGCAGATGATTCAGTACACCGCTTCGAACCTCCTGGGACTCGGAGCCATCTTCACTGGTGCAGATGCCTCGAATCTTGGTCTCACCAACTACGACCGATTGCGGTCGAATGAGGATGAGGCCGAAGGCCTGACGACGAAGGTCCGGCCCGGCCGGCCCTACGAGACCCGCTTTCCTCCCAATCTCATGGAAGGTAGGCGGATGACGAATCGAATCTCCGAACAGCAGGATCCCGGACGATCCCCACAGGTTGAATCGATCGTCGAGAAGATGGCTCAGCGGTACAAGGAACTCAATCCCGACAAGACCGACGATCTGGTCGGCCGGTTTGAACAGAATTATTCCCAGGTGCAACGGGAGATTTCCCAGTACCAGATTCAACCACGGTTGGATCGAATGGCTGAAGTCGAAGCCCTCGATGAAGAAGACGATGAACTCACCGAGGAGGGGCCCGACCTGCCCGTACCACCCAGACCGGAGGATCGGACACCTGGTGGGATACAGGACAGCAATCAGGATGATGATGTCAATCCTCTCAATTTCGATGACATCGGACTGGTTCTTCGTCATGGACAACGCGTTGATTCACTGTCCACTGGAAACCAGACCCGCTTCGATGAACTGATGCTGGCCGGTCAGGACAAGCTCAAGTCGGGTGAATACTTCTGGGCAGAAAAACGATTCGGACGAGCACTTCGTTTCACTCCCGGCCATCCCCTGGCCACTGCAGGTCTTGCACACAGCCAGATAGGTGCCGGTCTCAATCTGACTGCCGCACTCACGCTCAAGAGCCTGTTGGGCTTCCAGCCGGAGATGATCGATGTCGTCTACGACCCGATGCTGCTTCCGAAGATGGATGATCTCGAACAAGCCATCGATTTCTGTCGAGCTCGAATCGATGAGGATCAAGATCTTGATGATTTCGGATTCCTTCTGGCCTATCTCGGACATCAACTGGACAGGCCGGAATTGATTCGCGAGGGACTCAATGCGATGTCCCGGGCCAATCAGGATCTCGTGTTTCTGGACATCCTGACGAGAGTATGGCTTCCCGAGGTTGATATTCAGCTACCGCCGATGGTTCTTCCAGAGAAGGGCGTTGAATTGAAGGAAGTGCAGATTGAACCGGCTCAACCAGCCGAACAAGTCGAGGAAACCATCGAGCTTGTTCCACTCATCGAGCCCTGATCCATCCAGTCACCTACCTGGCCGTCAGCCTGGCCACGAATACCGGCGGGCCTGATGATCCTGGATCAAGTGGCAACGGGACGTATTTCTCGAGTCGTAATCCGGACTTCTCTGCTGTGGCCGCGAGCACATCACTGGAAAAACCGAGATGAAGATGCCCCATCGTGTCGCGATAGTATTTTCGATCGTGACTCATCATGTCCAGGACCATGATTGGACCTGTCGTGATTCTTCTGGCTTCAGTCAGCGCCCTTGATGGATCCTCCAGGTGATGGAGAATCAGGGAAAGAATGGTCGCATCGAAGGAGTGATCGTCGAAAGGGAGTTCACAGGCATCTGCTCTGTGGAATCCGATGTTGTCCACGTCGACCAGTCTCTTGCGAGCGGCTTCGAGCATGGCTTCCTCTCGATCGATGGCTTCGACTCGCTGTACCCAGTTGGCCAGTTCACCCGCCATCTGCCCGGTACCGCAGCCAAGGTCGGCAACGATCCAATCGGGATCCAGAAAACCGAGCAACGGGCGCATGTTCAGGGTTTGCCCGAAGAGGGTCTCGCGAAGATCGGTCCACTCACCACCAAGGTCCCCGAAGAACCTCCGGCTGTCGACATGTCGTCTTGAAATGACTTCCCGAGCTCGTTGATCATCTTCAAGACAGACTGGAATCTCGGCCATCGCGGATTCGGCCAACGTCCAGATGGTACGAGCCGAATCATCCAGTGTGGATTGGGCCAGACGATACAGAGCGGCTGTTCCAACGCTGCGGCGAATGATCCATCCTGCTTCTAGAAGCCGTTTCAGATGCCTGGAAACCGTTGATTGAGGAAGCTGGAGAACTGCCGCGAGCTCTCCGACCCCGAGCTCATTCGCCTCGAGCGTGCGAAGGATCCGCAACCGGGCAAGATCATTCAGCGGCTCGATCCACTGCAGGAGAGGTAACGCCGAGGTTGTACTCACCCGCCCATCTCGATCGAACCGAGCATGGTGGGACCGGGGACTTCACCAAGATTTCTGATCATGGTTCCGACCTTCTCATTGTCGGGCTCCAGTGTCCAGGCGATCTTGAGCGACTTGAGTGCCGCATCGATGTCCCCGACGCGCTCCGAAAGCTGGGCGGAGACGATGTAGGGTTCAGCAGAGTCGGAGACGTCCAGAACAAGTGCTTCCTGCACCGCGAGTCGCGCCATGTCGGGATCATCGAGATCCAGGCTGTATCTCGCGAGCATCAGCCAGTCTTCGGAATTCTGAGTGGATTCAGCCCGATCCACCAGAAAGGTGAAGAGCGCATCCCGATCATCCTGTCGATACATGGTCTCGGCCAGTTCCGAGGCGATCTCGTCATTCTGAGGCTCAAGTGTCTCGGCAATCGACAAACTGCTTCTGGCTATGTCCAGATCGTTGTTGTTCAACGCGGAAGAGCCCAGATGGAACTGGTACTTCCAATTGTCTGGAACGCGGTCGACAAGTTGGGCATATTGTTCCTGCGCGGTTGACCAGTTACCGGCCCAGTAGTTGAAATGAGCCCGCTTGGCGAGTGATTCGGCAGGAACCTTGTTGCTGCAACCAGAAACACCGGTGGAAACGGCCAGGAGACCGACGGCCCCTAGAGCCACGACAATCAGATTGATACGCTTCATGTTGTTCATCATACGATGAGTGGGGTGGCTCTTCAGACAGTCGATACCGGACCATCACCGGGATATTCAGACATCAATCATGAGAACAGTTCAACTCCAACACGATCTGCCCGACGGCTCTTCACATGTCGACTGGATGCTCCAGAGCCCGGACGACCCCTCCGGCAAATTGGTCTCCATCCGACTGGAAACACGTCTTGAAAGCATCGAAAACGGGGCATCCATCCACGGCTTTCGACTCGATAACCACCGATCCGCCTATTTGGACTACGAGGGACCCGTTTCGAACAACAGGGGCCACGTCCACAGACTGGAACAGGGTTCCATTGTGCAATGGGTATGCAATGGGGATGAATGGTGGATCACTCTGAAATGGTCGACTACCGCCGTTCAGGAGATCCGCGTGAGTGGAGGCGGATCGCTGCCGCAGATCGGCTGTCCATGCCTGGTCTATGCCGGGGCTTCATCTGAGCCGGAACCGGGTGTCTCCGAACGCTGACGATACACCTGCCGCCGCTTGGCATACGACTCCGGAGAAACCGGCAAACCCGGCTCTTCGCCCTCGGCCCATTGCCGATGGAGCTTTTTCAGAAAGGGGACGCACCATTGGCAACCAGTTCCCGCCCCAAGGCATTCCGAGAGTTGTGATGGGACACGGGGCTTCTCTCTTGCCAAATAAGCACGAAGCTTGCGTAGAGAGACGTGGAAGCAGAGGCAGACATGATCATCTGGTTTCATCGTGACAGAATACCCATGGTTGTTCAGGAGTTTCTCAGGCGAGCGGCCCGACGAATCTCGGCTTTTCGAATGAATTCGGCCAGTTCCCTGACGGGCTCCACCAAGACGATTCCAAGGACATGTCGATCGCTTCGGCCATCCTTGCGAGCATTCACGATTCGAACCGGACAATCCAGGACCCCGACCGGACTCGGTAGCTCGGTCTCGAGCCAGAGAATTTCGCCGGGTTGAATTCCCGGTGAATCATCCCGAGAACGCAACTGCATCCCCTCCATGCTGATGTCGATGATGTCGGCAAGCCAGAAGGCACCGGTTTCAGGATCTCGAAGCTGACCGGTGGGGGCCAGATCGAATCCGACACTCACTCGATGGCTCTGGCGTCGTTCACCACCCTGAAGGCGACTGGGAATACTCAGACGAACGGTCGGTATGGGTCGACTGCCGCCACTGGGCTGCTCACTCATGCCAAGACAGTGGACACGCCCTCTGAAGCGTCCACCTCCACCCTGTACGACCAGCTCCAGAGATTCTCCTGAGCGAATTCGATTGGTGCTCTCGGGCCTGGAGATGACCATCCCTGTTCGCTCCACTGCGAGCAAGGACGTTGAAAGTGTTTCAGGAGTGCCGTCATCACACCAGCGGATGAGTGTCACATCTCGCTTGATCGCCTTGCGAAGCACCCTCAGAACAGCACCTGAGGGTGCTGGAGGCATTCCACGACCACCTCGAATCAACCGGCTCAACAATCCTGTCATGACAAGGACATCGGCAGAGGAACCCGAGTACCTGCAAAGGTCAATGAATCCGGATCAGAGTGTTTCCAGAACCACGGAATGGTTGGTGTAGATGCAGATCTCGGCGGCGACCTCCAGAGAAGTCGTGCAGATCTCGCTCGATTCCAGCTCCGTTCGGCTCAAGAGTGCTCGAGCGGCTGCAAGAGCGGCTGTACCACCAGAACCAATGGTGCATATCCCGTCCGCTGGCTCGATGACATCCCCTTGCCCGGAGAGCATCAGGGTGACATCACGATCCGCCACGATCATGAGTGCTTCCAGACGGCGCAATGCGCGATCGGTACGCCACTGTCTGGCGAGATCGATGGACGCCTTCATGAGGTTGGTCGGCGTGGACTTGAGAGTGGCCTCGAATCGCTCCAACAAGGCGAAACCATCCGCGGCACCACCGGCAAACCCGGCCAGTACACCGGCGTTCTGAGCACCAAGACCGGCGATTTTCCTGACTTTGACCGCATTGGACTTGGCAATGGTGTCACCAAGCGTCACCTGACCATCACCAGCCATGGCGACCTTGCCATGGCGACGGACACAGACGATGGTCGTAGCCCTCCGGATCAGGCTGGGCATCGCAGGACCTGCTGGATCATCTCGAGTCGGTTGGCGACGACATCCATCGATTCCGGTCGATCCGCTGGATCCAACTGGATGCAGTCCATGATCTGCTGGGAAAGCAGTGGGTGGATCAGTGGATTCTGTTCATGGGGGGGGATGGGAAGGTTGATCTCGTGATCTTCACGAACGCTGGCAGCATCGGCACCCTCACCACTTGACGGGGGCAACGCCGTCGGCATCACCTCTCGCACGAGCACCCAGTACATCATCGCACCAAGGTTGTAGATATCCGTCTGAGGCGTGATCTCACCACGCCGGGCCTGCTCAGGAGCGATGTACCCGGGTGTTCCCTGGATCCTCGGCTTGACTGTACCGATGGCACAGGCTTGACCGAGATCGATTATCCGGACACTGAGGTCTTCGAGAACGAGCACGTTGGTCGGCTTCATATCGGCATGAACGAACCCGCGACCGTGCATATGCATGAGTCCCTGAGCCACCTGATGGAAGATGTGGACGATGTCGCCGTAGTTCTTCGGGATCCGCTTATCGAGCGTGGTCGCGTCAACAAGCTCCATGATCAGTGAAACAGATGTCGTCTTCAGGAATTTTCGAGTCTTGATCAACCGTTCGAGGCGGCGAATGCTTGGATGATCCAGCTTCGACCCGATGGCGTATTCCTCTTCGGTCTGCTGGATGAAGCGATCATCCTTTTCGGTGATTCTGAGTACATGCTTCAGCGCCCACACCTGCTTGGTCTTGTTGTCCTGAACGGCGTAGATGCTGGATCTGGCGCCATCACCCAGGTGGGCGAGCACGGTGAAGTTCTTGATTGAACGAGGCATACTCATTGATCGACTCGGTCCAGCTGCACTATTGGGGGGATGAAGGCCTCATGGCCATCAGAAACCCCCGTCCCTCTGCCTGTAGTGACATGACGCCATGCCTTCTCCAGTCCCACAATCTACCTCACGAACGCGTATGCCTCAACGAAGAGACTCCATGGGGCATAACTCACAAAGCCAAGAATCACCCGGTTCTCATCAAGACCACGCGACAACACGTCCAGAGATGGACTCTCGAGGCTTGTTTTCCATGGTTTGAGAGCGATTCAGTCCTGGATGTTCAGGAGTTGCTCGCGAAAATCAGCCACTGGGAAAAAACGTCCCGGGCTGGATTGGCCTGAAGCCACACTGGAATGGAGCTGTACCTGATCAGCTGGAATACGAAGTTCCTGCTGAAGTCTCTGGATCAATCTGGTCAGATGCCTGATCTGTCGATCGGTGAACCCTCTTCTCTGGCCGTTGCCGACCAGACAGATTCCAATGGATCGTTCATTGTGATGCTGGCCTGATTCGCCGACGACATGGGCGCCTGGAAGCTGTTGATTCCAGCGATAACCAACATGGACCTCTCCATCGGCCAGGCCATTGCCGTTGCCGATGAGGAAGTGATACCCCAGGCCCTGGTATCCCCAGCCGAGGTGACGCCTGTGAACCGACTCGGCCGTGCCGAATGGTTCGCCAAGATGGTGAATAACGATTCCCTGCCAACGCGATCGATCCAGTGAGTTCTCGAGCATGAAGACGGGGTCTTCTGCCGGCCTGTCCTGGAGATTGCCGAGACTTGTGAGTGGGAAGCCGGTGGCTGTTGTCGGGGTTCCCAGATCAAGAAGCATGATGACAGCCGTCATGGCTGCAAAGAAGCTCCCTAGAACGATTTGGGTTCGTCGAGAGATCGGTGCCTTTGATGTATCGCGTCCGTGCTGGGTCACATGTCATCCGGATCAGTAACTGGGTGGAGCTGAAGTGGGAACAATCGCGCTCCCTCTCCGTTATTTCCTATCGGTACATACCCCCCGGTTGACTTGAGCAAAGCCTTCAGGGAAAGGTATTTCTGTCAATTTCACTATCGGACCTCCATCATCTTCCGCATGATCGTGACAACTGGTTCCACCACAGTCAGTTCGTCATCAGCCTCTGCCGCAAGGCTGGCTGCGTAGTGCCAAAGGCGTCCTTGCCCTCCATGGGGGTCTCACCATCTCTTGCAGCATCATGTTGCGAGAACTGGTTGCGAGGAAGCTTGGCATCGAACAGCGGGCGATAACAGCCCGATACAGTCGCCAGAAGTGGAACCAGGGAAACGATCAGGATGACTTTCTTCCGATTCATTACTTTCATGGTACTACCGAAATCGGACTCGTTGAAATCAACGAATGTCCACCTCGTCTCCACATTCGAGCAATTCACCAGTTCTCAGATCTCGATAGAAGACTTTCACATTCAGTGATTCCACGTCGGGAGTCAGATCGGCATCGTCCAGGGGCACGTTCGCCAACCAGGTCGTTCCGCCAACGAACCCTCCTCGCCAGGCATCTCGAAGCTCCTCCGGGGACAGTTCGATGTCCGCAAGTTCAACAGGAGCCGCATCTTCCTGAATTCTGGTGACCTTGATCCGCATGGAGCCAGCCAACTGGATGGGTCGATTCCGCCCATCGACCGCCCCCACATGTATCTCAAGAGGCCTTTGACCATCGGCATCCGGGGTTGTGCGTCGACCACTGGCTCTGTTGAGGGAAATCCGGGTCACCACTGGTATGGCGGCGGAATCGGATCCGGATGGAGTGCCGTCATCAGCCTTTGAAGTGGATTCAGAGGACTTCAGCTGTATCTCCAGCTCTTGCTGTCGAAGCCGAAGGGCTTCGTTTTCGGATTCCAGTTCATGGACCTGATCACGAAGCTGGGCACTCATGGCTCGACTTCGGTTCTTGCACGACACCTGGAGACCGCAGACAAGCAGCAGCAGGACAGCCAGGAGAATCACGGATACCCGCGAATTCCTTGAAGTGTCAGAAAGCCGTTCCATCATGAAGAAGCCGGCAATTCATGAATGACACGATCAATCAGGCCGTATTCGGCCATCTGGTCGGCACTCAGCCATGTATTGCGTTCACAATCCTGACAGATTTGATCGAATGAACGACCCGTCTGGTTGGCGTAGATCTTGTAGAGGACCTCGCGGATCCGGAGCATCTCACGTGCCTCGATCTCGAGATCCGTGGCCTGGCCTTCCAGAACACCACCAAGCAATGGCTGGTGCATCAGATTCTTCGCATTCGGCAGGCTGCAACGCTTGCCCTTGGCTCCGGAGCATCCGATGAGGGAGCCCATCGAGGCCGCCTGGCCGATGATGTAGGTGGCAACGTCACATTGAACGAAGTTCATCGTGTCGATGATGCCCAGACCGGCAGTGACCGATCCACCTGGTGAATTCACGTACAGCGAAATGTCGGACTCACTGTCTTCATTGGCCAGGAAAAGGAGCTGGGCAACCACGAGATTTGCCATTTCATCTCCCACCGGGCCGGAAACGAAGATGATTCGATCTCGAAGAAGACGAGAAAAGATGTCGTAGGCTCGCTCTCCGCGGCCTTCCTTCTCGATGACGATTGGGATCATTTGGGACATGTCCATTCCGTTCTCGCGGAAGAGTACCTTGACTACTTCGATTCCTCTGGGAACTCGCAAACCACGTCTACCAGACCGTAGTCCTTGGCTTCCGAGGCAGAGAAAAACTTATCACGTTCACTATCGTTCGCCACGGTCTCGTAGCTCTGACCTGTGTGAGTCGACAGGATCTGATTCAGGGCCGCCTTGGACTTGATGATCTCATCGGCCTGGATCTTGACATCGCTGGCCTGTCCGGTCACACCGCCATAGGGCTGGTGAATCATGACCTTGGCATGTGGCAGGATATGCCTGTAGCCCTTGGAGCCGGCTGCCAGAAGCAGTGC
Source organism: Phycisphaerales bacterium UBA3158 (assembly GCA_002364555.1). Classification (GTDB taxonomy): domain Bacteria; phylum Planctomycetota; class Phycisphaerae; order Phycisphaerales; family SM1A02; genus UBA1668. The sequence continues at coordinate 16,656 of DEYM01000170.1, forward strand.
GGCACCTGAGTAGGCCCTTCCAATGCAATAGGTCGCGATGTCGCTGGAGATGAAACGCATGGTGTCATAGATGGCCAACGTGTCATCCACCGCTCCACCATGGGAGTTGATGTAGAAGTTGATCGTCTGATTGCGTTTCTGATCCTCGAGGTAGAGCATCTGCATCATCACCCGCGAAGCGGTTGAGTAGTTGATGTCACCTACGAGGAAGATCACTCTGTTTTCCAGCAGCAGCTCGTCGAGTGTCATCTCGCGAGTTCGCTGCATGGTTGGAGCGGCGGCTCGGTTGCCTTGGGGTGAAACGGAGAGCCCGGCCTGCACCATTGGTGAAAGCGGGCTGTTCGGATGCGATGTGGCGAATTCCATCATGGTCGTCGCGTCGCCCGGTTAGTGGGCGATTGCCTCCTTGAAGATGAGCATGATAGGACCGAGACGTCGATGGCGTACAGTCGTATCGGGGATGTAATACCGGATTTGATCAACTGTCGAACTCATTCAGGTTTCGAACCCGGTCACCGGGGCCCGGCGAGTCCGTATCTCCGGGATCACCATCCCGATCCATCGGCAGGCGGAGAAGGAAGCGTGCCCCGTCCTGGAATGCCGGATCCAGAATCAGATCACCCCCATGTTCGCGGGCGATCTTGCGAGTCACCGCCAATCCGAGCCCGGTCCCACGCTGCCCCTTTGTGGAGGTGAATGGCTGGAAAATCTCGATATGGCGATCAGGAGCCACACCATCCCCGTTGTCCTGGACAACGCAGTTGAACCATTGAGCCTCCTCGTCCTGAGAAAGCGAGACCAGAATCCGGCCAGTCTTCGCCGATACCGCTTCGATGGCGTTGGTGAGGAGATTCAACACCGCCTGATGAAATGCCGACGCATCCACGGGGACCGGTGTCAGATCATCATGGCCCTCCATGGTGATCGAAACCTTCCGATGCCGGCATGACACACCCAGAAGATCGATGACCTCCTGGACAATGGGACCAATCTGGATGGATTCCAGTTCCAGCGATGCCGAACGAGACCAGGCCAGCATGTTGAAGGTCAGATCGTGGATCCGATCGAGGTTTCGAGCCAGAATCGGCCAGGCTTCCGAAGCCAGCTCGAGATCCCCTCTGGCGATCGCGAGCTCGACCGCGCCGGCGCCGCCTCGAAGCCCCTGCATGATGTTCTTGACGGCATGGGAGATCGTGGCGACCGTCTCACCCATGCTGACCAGTCGAGCTTGTCGAATCTGGTCGATGGCCACATTCGCATTGATGATGGCCAGTGACAGCTGCCGGCCAACGGCCGTCAGCAGGCGGATGTCCTCCTCATCCCAGACGGATGGCTGCTCACGATCATCGAGCACGATGACTCCGAACAACGAGCCGGCCATCTCCAACGGAACAGCCATCACTGAACGAAGCCCCAGGTCCTGGACTGACTTGATCTCACGAAAACGATCATCTTGCTGTGCATCGATGACCAGAAGCGGTCGACCCGTCTGTTGCACCCTGTCGACGATCGCCTGGCATCGATCCAGATCCTGATGACGACGGCCGACGGGCGCCCAATGCATGCCGTTGTCATCCTTGTTGAGAACGAAGATGGACGACGGGTTGAACTGGGACACGAGCATGTCGATTGAACGGTCGATGATCTCCACGGAGTCGGTGGTCGAGATCGCCAGACTCGACAGGGTCTCGAGTAGACGTAGCCTTGCCTGAGCCGCTTCGAGTGTTCGAGGCAGCTCTATGTTCTTCTCGCCGATGGCCACGGTTCCAACCGGTGGCAGTTCCGGAGTCTGGTCTGCTCGAGCAGCCGGACCACTGATCAGTCGCTCCGCCCGGGTGAATCTCAGGACGGTCTGGCCACAGCTGATCTCATCGCCTTCGCGGAGTATGACCCTGTCTTCGACTCGACATCCATTGACCCAGATTCCATTGGCTGACTTGAGATCACTGAGCCACCAGTCGTCGCCGTCGGGGGTCAGCTCGGCGTGCCTTCGGCTGACGGATCGGTCCGTCAGCGGCAGTGCTTCCGACGATCTGCCCAGAAGCTGGGGTTCACCTGGAGGCAGGGGAAAAATCCTACCGTGATCAACGCCACGAATGACTTCCAGGACGAGCATGTTTACATGGTACCGTTACCGACGGAATCGTCCTCCGAGTATCGAAAGGTGTAACCTGCTCTCATGGCTGCTGCAGCATATTCACGTAAACCTGCATTCTCGAAGTTCCAGTTCGATGGCTCCGAGAACTGTGTCGTACTGGTGTGCCGCGACACCTTCCTGAGAAATCACCACACGACCCAGATCGTCGACAAGCTCGAATCGATCCACGGTGAAATAGATCGATTCGAATTCGATGGGGATGTCGCACAGCCCGGGGAAGTGCTCGAGGAACTCCAGTCCGTGGGTCTGCTGCATGTCCATAAACTCATCATCGTCGACAAGGCCGACAGCTTTCTCGTCGCCAAGGGAGGTGATGGTGGCGATTCTCCGAAACCCAAGGGTGCGAGCAAGGCCAGGCAGATTCTCGAGTCCTACGCGAAATCACCGGTCGATGGCGCGACACTTCTGCTGCGAACGGAAACCTGGAGAGGTGGCAATCTCGACAAGTCGATGTCGGTCTTCCGGATCGGTGTTGAAGACGAGGCGCAGGCCGCCAGCTGGTGTGTCGCACGCTGTCAGAAACAGCATGGTGTCGCGATCGAGAAACCGGCCGCTGATCTGCTCGTGAACAGAGTCGGGCTTGATCTGGGCCGTCTCGATGGCGAGTTGAGCAAATTGGCCATGCTCTCGGGAACAGACCAGCAGATCACGATGAAGACGGTCAAGGAGGCGGTCGGTGCTTCCAGGGAGGAAGAAGGCTGGGCGATCAAGACTGCCGTGGTTCTCGATGGACCAGAAGGCAGCCTCCAGACCATCAGAGAGATATTCGAGCTTTCCCGTGATCGACAGGACGTACCCGCCTTCTGGGCGATCACCGATCTCCTCAGAAGCCTTCATTCGGCATCCTCGCTTCTCCATCAGGGAATGCCCCGGAACCAGGTACAACGCGAAGCAGGCATTTTCGATCGAAAGGGGGATCGTCGAACCGCTGATCGAATCATGACGGCCGCCAAGAAGATGCCGCCGGCCGAGGCGGCCGCTCGTCTGGGCGATGCCGTTCGGACTCAGGCTGATCTGAGAAGGGGAATTGGAGATCCCAGGCATGCTCTTGAAGGCTTGACGGTCGTACTGGCCGATAGACTCAGAGAGCTCGCCCCCCGCTGATCGGATTGAATGCGAAGTACATGCAGGTGGGGAGTCGTGTGACGGCCAGGATGGCCAAAGACGTGTCAGGAGGACACATGCATCATCGAACGAGTCATTGGTTGAACTCATTGTTCCTGTTGACGTTCCTGGCCGCAGGATGTCAGTCGGAAATCCGATCCGACAACTCGAAAACAGCGTTCATAGGCCCGCCAGCCCTTGAAACGGTCACTTCGAAGCCCGATCTGGCTCCACCAGACCAGCCCTCTGAAGCAGAGAGCATTGCTGCTCGGGCTCGACAGGATCTTCTGGACAGCATGGCGATGGACCCCGCCAGCACACCTGTCATGGAATCCGGTCCGGCTGGAATTCCTGCCACAACGCCTCTGATCACCTGGAACCAACCCGGTTCCGATTCGGCGAAGATCGATGAACCCGTGTTTTCCGAACCAATCCCGACACTCGAGGTCGAGTCCATCATGGTCCCGGAGCGGAGTGTGACGACGCTTGCCGACGAACTCGCCAGAGCCTTGCAGAAACGAAGCCTGCAGGGACAGACCCCGATGCGGGATCTCACCGTCATGGCGGCGCTGGCGATGTTGGACAAGGACCGAATCGTCCATCCCGAAGCCGTTGAATCGCTGACTGATGATCAGCGAGCGGCGCTCACCGCCCTTCAACAGTGGTTTCTCGCGATGGAACACGGAATGGAGGACCGGGAAGCAACCATGGAAATGCTGACCGAGGCCATTCATGGTCTGCAGGCCTCCTTGAACAGGAAGTCCAGCTTTGGAATGGCTCAACAATCGCTGGTTACCAGAGTCGGGGGTTTCGGCGATGTGGATGAATGGGCCTTGCGAAGCGAGCATGATGAATACAACTTCATCGCCCACTCGGGCCAGGAAATCATCCTGTACATGGAACTCGAGGGGTTTGACAGTCGGCTGGACACGAAAGGGCAATGGGAAACCGCCACCAGCCAGCAGCTGGTCATCTACTCCGACCGTGACGGCATTCCGGTATGGCGTGAGGGCTGGCAGACCGCGACGGATCTGTCTCGAACCCGACGAAGCGACTACTTCACTGCGCAGAAGGTCAAGATTCCAACGAATCTGTCGGTGGGCAAGTACCAGTTGAAGGTTCGTGTTCGTGATGAAAAGACAAACGCCGAGTCGGAGACGACGATTCCATTCGTCATGACTGCGGCAGCCATGTCACCATGAACGAAGTCAATCGCAGGCGAGCCCCGCGGGAACGTATTCGTCCCGATGAGCGGTTCCTGACCTGGTGACCTTTGAAAAGACCTGACAGCAGGCGAACGACTTGTTGTCGAAGCGATCGCCATCGAGAAAGATCTTCTGTGTGGACGATGATCCCTTGCCGGATGTTGAAGCCGTCACCCAGACCTTGGCGGTGTTGTTCTCGACCTGTGTCCGATCGACGTCCAGGACCCAGCCGGAGGAACGGTGATTGGCGATGATTGTCGCCGTGTCGTTCTCGACAATCACCTGTATCCGAGGCCCCTCGTATCCGGGAACGGAACTGATGCAGCTCGGAAGAAGAAGGCACGTCGCAAGCAGCAGGAATCTTGACATTGAACACCTGCTCACGAGGCGACTTCCTGCGGAACATCTATTCCGAGAGCCTCGGCCATGCGAATACCAAGATGCGCAGGCGAATCGCATACGGAGATGCCGCAGGACTTCAGGACATCCATCTTGGCCTGAGCGGTGTCGTCGGTACCACCGATGATCGCGCCGGCATGCCCCATTCGCTTGCCCTTGGGAGCCGTTCGACCGGCGATGAACGCGGCGACCGGCTTGCTCATGTTGTCTCTGATCCAGGCACCGGCTTCTGCTTCGTCCGTGCCGCCGATCTCACCGATCATGACGACTCCGTCGGTCTCCGGATCGGCATCGAATCTGGACAGCAATTCGATGAACCCCATTCCTCGAACGGGATCGCCACCGATACCGACACAGGTCGTCTGACCAAGGCCCATCGCAGACGTCTGCCAGACCGCTTCGTAGGTCAACGTGCCGCTTCGGCTGATGATTCCCACCGACTTGCCGGATGGCGCGTCCGATGGTGCCATGTGGATGTAGCCGGGCATGATGCCGATCTTGCAACCATCGCGGAATGTGGCGGCGGAACCTTCGCCGTCGACTCGAATGCCTGGTGTGATGATGCCCGGGCAATTTGGTCCGATCAGACAACAGTCGGGGAATTCCTTCAGGATGTGCTTGGTACGGACCATGTCCTGAACCGGAATGCCTTCCGTGATGCAGCAGACCACTTCGATGCCGGCGTTGGCCGCCTCGAGGATCGCATCGGCCGCGAATGGTGGTGGCACGAAGATCATGCTGGCCGTGGCGCCGGTGGCATCGACGGCATCCTGAACGGTATCGAAGATGGGAAGCCCATTGGCGTCCTTGGTACCACCCTTGCCGGGTGTGGTGCCACCGACCATCTTGGTGCCGTAGTCGAAGCAGCCCTTGGTGTGAAAGGCTCCCGAGGTACCCGTGATGCCCTGACAAATGACCTTGGTCGAACCATCTACGAGGATGGACATGGCGTTCTCCCTGCTGGACTGCTGAAAGCTTCAAAGAAGTTGATCGAGGAGTCTAGCAGGACGGCCCGGTGGAAGGTGATCAGGGGCCGCCGTAGGCGGCAAGCAGGCTCAGAAGGTCGTTGACATCGACATCACCATCTCCATCCAGATCGCCGCTGCAGTCTGTTGGATCGGGGCACTCGCCGTATTGGGACAGCAGTTCCAGGAGATCGTCCACATTCACCACGCCATCACAGTTGATGTCCGCCTCGTCACAGACGGATTGGGCTCGTTCCGTTGACTCCGTCCCCTTTGAACCGATCCCCGTATCGGGTTCGATCTTCCCGGGATCCTCGTACATGACGACATCCGTGATCTGTCCCTTGGTTGATTCCTCGTCGTCCGATCGTGTGAACACCCATTGGGTCTCCACTCCGACGAGTTCGGAACCCATCGGTGGAATCGTGATCATTCCGACCACGCCATCTCCCGGCTCCTCCATGTTGAGTCTCAGCAGCGTGTTTGGAAGACCGGTGATGGAATCGATGGCGAAGATCTTGAAGATGAGCTGATAGTCGTTCTGACCGAGATTGTGAACAAGGAATTCGACTGGCGTGATGCTGTTCAGGGGCAGTCCCTGCACACCCTCGGGAAGTCCGAGTGGCTCCACACAGATCGTATCGCTCTGGATCACGAATGCTCGACGTGTTTCGACCGGCTCCAGATGCGTCGACTCCTGAATGAATGAACGCCAGCAACCGGTATCCCCATCCTCGAGCATGGCTTGTGGTCTCGTCATGGTGACATTGACCTCCTGCCGACCCAGTGGCGGCACCACGATTGGATTCGGCATGCTGGTCATGAAGTTGACGGGGCCGTCGATGTTGCAGTCGTTGCCGTTGGCCGGAAGTCCATCGAAGGTGAGTTCGTAGGTGGCTCCTTGTGGTCGATCGTTGAAGATCGTGACGACGGCCGATGCCTCACCCTGGTTGTCGCAGAATGGGGTGAAGCGTGTGATGTGAAGACGCTGCTTGCAGACACCGCCGCATTGAGCCCTGGCGATCTCGAGAACCTCCTCGTTGTCCAGTGGGTAGTCGACGATCATGACTTCATCCATGCTGCCCGGGAAGAAACGGGTCAGGCCGGAAGGGACCTCCGTACAACCCAGATACACCGGTCTGTCATTCGTCAGATCGAGCTGATGCTGGGTGGGATCAGCGGTTCCGGCCGGTTCTCCATCGATGTAGAACCTGAGCCCGTCGATCTGGTCTCGATCCACACTGACGGCCACGTGTACCCACCGGTTGGCTGGAACGAATGCCGTTGATGAAAAGATCTGAAGCCCGCTATCGTCCGCAAGCGTCATCAGCAGGTTGTTGTTGCCGTCGAGGCCGAGGCCCCATCCACGAAACGGTGCCTGGGACGTGATCTTGCTGAAGATGATCCGGGTGCCAGTGGCGACATCCGCATTGATCCAGGCCATGAGCGTGAAATCGTCATTCGCCTCGAAGTTGAGTTGCAGCGCATCCTCGATCTTCATGTAGGCACTGGAGCCATCCAGTTCCACGGCGTTGTCAACGATTCCCTGGGATCCGGAGATGACCGAACCCACGAAGGTCGCGTTGTGATTCGCCACGACGTCGCCGGCGAGGGAACCGCCCGCATCCTCATCCAGCATCCACCAGCCAACGAGACCTTCCGGTGATTGGACACAAACCGGGCAGAGCGTCTCATCGCAGTCGATGCTGCATCCGACACTGAAGTTGTATGGATAGCCGGCGTTGTCACATGGGTAGCCTTCGAGAATGGGTCCCGAAGCCTTGAATCCGGGTTGCAACTGCATCAGCACTTCCGTGTTCGCCATGGCGCACAGATCCAGATCGACGACCCACTCGGCGGTCATGGGATCAAACTGGCTGTCGGTAATCCTGACCGGCGCTTCCGGACATCCCAATCGGATGCGAGCAAGCAGGGGAAGACTTGAACGAATCTGTATTTGAATCTGGTCCTGTCCGCTGCCGTCCAGGTCCTCCACCTGAAGCCGGTACCAGTCGATGTCGCTGAAGCCGCCGCTGGCCCAGCTGGTGGCGCACACGAGATCGCCGCAGGTCACCTCGGTGAATGCGGGATTCGGGCTTTGGCATCCCGGATTGCTCTGGGACCCGCAGCTCTCACCCTCGATCACATCCGGTTGCCCGGGGCAATCCCCAGGTGGTGTCTGGGCATGCGTCATGGGGCTCAAGAGCAAGAGTGGAGAGAGCATGAAAAGCGTCATCGCCACCACCTGGTTCGAGATCGAGCGGTCCAGCAGATTGGCGAGTGGATGCCTTGGCATAGAGATTCCTCCTGAATGACCCATCAGACAGCCTGAAAAAGGCCTTCAACCCATATGCGGTCCAGACCCATCCCATCTCACCGCAATTATCAGGATCCATCGAATTTCCATCTGAAGCAAGAGAACTCCACCGAGTTTGCTGTTGAATTGAGGGGATGGCTCGTGGACAGCCCCTGAGGGACCTCATCGAATGATCCTCGCAGCGATACACTGGCCGGATGTCCCCCCAGAAACCTTCCACATCAGGATTGACCTACGCCGGATCGGGCGTCGATATCGATGCCGGCGACCGAGCCGTCGCCATGATGCAAGCGGCACTCAAGCGGACACATGGCCCGAGAGTCATGGGTCCCATGGGTGGGTTTGCAGGACTGTTCCGTCTGGATTTCAACGAGAAGCTGTTCAAACGCAATTATCGCGATCCGGTGTTGGCAGCCTGCACCGACGGTGTTGGAACCAAGGTGAAGCTGGCAGCCGAACTCGAATCGTACGACACGGTCGGTATCGACTGTGTCGCGATGAACATCAACGACCTCATCGTCCAGGGCGCCGAACCACTCTTCTTTCTCGATTATCTCGGTCTGAATCGACAGGATCCGGAGATCACTTCGCGAATCGTCTCCGGTGTCGCCAGAGGGTGTGAAATCGCCGGCTGCGCGTTGATCGGTGGCGAGTGTGCGGAAATGCCCGACATCTACGCCGAAGGCGACTTCGACATCGCCGGTTTCGCGGTTGGTGTCGTCGAGCTCGACCGTGCCACGGATCCTCTTCGCGTTCAGGCGGATGACGTCCTCATCGGACTGGCCAGCAGCGGTGTGCATAGCAACGGCTATACGCTTGTTCGGAAGATCATCGACCACGCCTCCCTCGATCTGGGTCGTAGCTACGAGGAATTCCAGGGACATGATGATCGATCACTCGGGGAGATCCTCCTTGAGCCAACTCGGATCTACAGTCAGACCATCGTGAATGTCCTCAGGCACTACCGGGTCAAGAAGGTCGTCTCCACCATGGCCCACATCACGGGCGGAGGTCTGCCCGGCAACCTCAATCGAATGCTTCCGGATGATGTCGATGCGGTCATCGACACGAACAGCTGGAAGATTCCGGCCATCTTCGACTTCCTCGAGCACCATGGCGCCATCGAAAAGCAGGAGATGTACCGTGTGTTCAACATGGGCATCGGTTTCGTCTTGGCGGTTCGACCATCGTTCGTCGACTCCGTGCTCCGTCAGGTTCGCAAGCTCGGGGAACGAGCGACGGTCATTGGAGAAGTCGTCAAGGGCACTGGTGAAGTCCATCTGCAGAGTGGTTCACGAAGACAAGAAAGTTGATCAACATGATTTCCACAACCCTATGCCTCCTGATGGTGTTTTCCATGCAGGCGAGCTCCGATGAGGTCTCCGATTCCGGAAGTTCCACTTCGGAACCGACGATATCGCAGACGACGGACACCGGGCCGATTCTCTCGGATGACGTGCCGGAACTGACCTTCGACATTACGCCCGGAGCCTGGCTGCTGCGGATACGCGGCGACGCCTCCAATGGCGTCAACGCGCCTGAAATGAAACTGGATACCCAGCTGGGTCTGACTGATCTCGTGACGGCGTTCAGGGGAGAGGCCGTCATCGCACGCGGGGACTGGTCCGTGCGCATCTCGGGCTCGACCTTCAACACGTCCGGTTCGACCACTGCCGAAGAGTTCTCCCAATGGGGATCCATCCAACTGAGTCCCGGTCTGGATTTCACTTCCAGCTTCGATATGGCGTTCGCCTCCTTCGAAGCCGGTTGGAAAGCCTGGAATCCGCTTGGTGAGGACCAGCTCTCCGAGGAACATCCACTCCGTCTTGGTTTCGGCCCGCACGTGGGTATCTCGTGGCTTGATATCGATCAGAGCCTGACGGCATCGGGCGAGACCGTCTCCAACGGCTCCTCGTGGTGGTCGGTATGGGGCGGTGCCACTCTCGATTTCGAATTCGACATGAAGCGATTCGTGTCCTGGATGGATTCCATCCGGGTCTACGCGATGGGTGGACTTGGCGGAACGCCGATCGACGGTGGATTCATGTGGCATGTCGGTGGTGGCTTCCAGTTCTTCTTCACACCCAACATCGCGGCCTCGATCGGCTATCGATACGAGAAGTACAACCTCAATGATGGCGACTGGAGTGTGAACCCCAACTTCCAGGGGCTCTTCCTCGGTGCAACCATCCAGTTCTGAATCCCATCGTGATTGAAGGCGGCTTCGCATGGCATCGAAGAAATCTGATGACTCGGGTCAGCCCGACAAGTCGGCTCGAGGTTTCAAATACCGGAAAGCCAAGATTCGTCACAGCCTTCTGACGCGGGGGGCCGATCGCCTCACCGGTGGCTGGCTCAGCAGACGGCACGAATCGACTTCGCCAATCACGCGCCATGTGCAGATAACCACACCAATCTGGCCAGGGGAGCTGGACGGGCTCAGGATCGGACATGTCAGCGACTTCCATTTCGGTGACCTGATGAGTCTGGAGAAAGCCACACTCGCCGTCGATGCGATCAGGGCCGAATCCCCCGACATCATCTGCAATACCGGAGATCTGGTCGATCTCGAGTGGCCGGGGGTGGAACCGTTGATCCAGGCGTTCGTGGATATCGCACCTCCTCTGGGCAACTTCCTCGTCCTGGGCAATCATGATGAACTTGATTCGGGTGAAGAGGTCGCACGAGTGGCTGGTGAACTGGGTATCCGAGTCCTCCGCGACGAGGTCGCCACCGTTGAATACAAGGGTCATGAACTCAGGGTTGGTGGTGTCGACTGGGCACGTACACCGGCTCAATGCAGATCACGAATCGATCGGGCGACGTCGGATGATTCGCCGCATCTGCTTCTCTGTCATAACCCGAAGGGATTCGATCATGCTGCTCGTATCGGTATCCCGCTGACGCTCTCGGGTCATACCCATGGAGGTCAGATCGCTCGACGCAACAAGCCCGATGCGAACATGGCATTCGCCCACAAGAGAAGCGCCGGACTCTACGAGATGGGGGACTGCCGGCTGTTCGTGACGGTCGGTGTCGGTGCCTGGTTCCCGTTGAGGATGAACTGCCCGGCCGAGGTGGTGGTGATAACGATGAACCACGGTGATCCCGCAGTATCACACGACTGAGAAGATCAACTCAGATTCTCAAGCAGCAATCGCGTTGCCGAGCCCCGGTGGGATCGCCTGTTCTTCTCCAAGGGTGGCAGTTCCGCGCTGGTACATCCATCTTCGGGCAACCAGAGGAGCGGGTCGTATCCGAATCCGTTCTGCCCACGTGCGCGAGTCGTGATGAGGCCTTCGAAGTGACCTCTCGATTCCGCGACGATTGTTCCATCCGGATCGGCGACGCACATCGCACACACGAATCGAGCTGTTCGAAGATGCTCGGGGACCGGTTCAAGTTCGCTCAGAAGAAGTTGATTGTTGGCTGCATCCCGAACGGCCCGATCACCATCGACGCCTGAATATCGGGCGGAATGGACCCCGGGTGCTCCGTTCAACGCATCAACTTCGAGACCGGAATCATCGGCGAGGCATCTTCGGCCTGTCGCCCTGGCGTATCCGATCGCCTTGAGTCTGGCATTGCCCTCGAAGGTGTCGGCGTCCTCCACAGGCTCCGGTGGTATCGACTCCAGATCGCTCAACGAGCCCACCTTGATTCCATGGGGCGCGAGGATCGCCTCGACCTCCTCGATCTTGTGGGGATTCGATGTCGCGAAGAGTATGTTCACATCTCCTCGCCCGCGGTCGCCGTGATCGTGCTTCTGATGCCCCCACGACCCTTCCATTCGGTGGTGACTTCCATCCATCGGGGGTTCATGCATTCCCGAAGATCGTCGCGAATCTGGTTGGTGACGGCCTCGTAGAAGGCGCCTTCGTTCCTGAACGACTGGTAGTAGAGCTTGAGGCTCTTGAGTTCGACGCATTTCCCGGCGGGTTCGTATCTCAGGATGACGCGTCCGAAATCGGGGTGTCCGGTCAGCGGACATACCGAGGTGAATTCCTCATGGACATGCTCGATGAAGAAGGACTCCTGCGTGGGTGCTTCAAAGGTCTCGAGAATTGCTGAATCAGGCATGTGCATCATCTCCCTGGAGAAGAGGGTTTAAAGCTGGTACTTGAGGACGAGTGAGATCACCTTGGTCTGATCCCCATTGATCCGAAGTGAGGTCCGAAAGGCTTCGCCGGAATCGCGAAAGGCGGATGAATCCTCTCGATTGCTGAGCAACCAGGCGTTCAATCTGTTCACACCGATGCCGTTCCACGCCTGCCAGAAGTCCGGATTGACCTCCACGGACTTCCGGTAGTACTCGAGAGAATCGGAGAACTCACCAAGACGAAAGGCTGCCCAGCCCGATCGCTCGTAGGCTTCGGCATCCGGTCCGAACCGCTGAAGTGTCTCGGCGGTCGATATGACTTCCCGGTATCGCTTCAGTTCGATCAACACTCGCAGCAGGTTCCGCATCAGCTCCGGTGTGGGATCCATGCGTTCCGATGCCGAGATGTAGGCCGCAGCCGCTTCACTCCAGTCCTGCATGCCTTCATAGGCGGCCCCGAGAGTGACCCATCCATCCCCAGCGGATGGATCAAGCTGAATGGCGCGGTTGGCGAACGGCATCGCGTTGCGAGGCTCTTCCATGCGCAGATAGGACGTCGCGAGATTTCGATTGGCAAGCGCATTGTCGGGATCGATCGTCAATGCTCGGTGGTATGCCTGGACCGCTTCCAGAAATCGATCGAGCATCTGGAGTGCCAGGCCGTGTTGGAACTGGGCCTGATAACTTCTCGGCTCGAGCTTGGCGGCACGAGCCAGGACAGGCTCGGCTTTCAGATAGTCCTTCTGATCGAGATAGACATCGCCGATTCCGAGATACGCCTCACCGGAGGTCGGGTTCTCCTCGAGTATGGCGTGGAATATCTCGAGCGCATCGCCGTATTCACCCTCGGAGGCCTTGGTCGCCGCCTCGTCGAGCCTGGCTTGTTCGGTCTGGATCTCGCCTTGTGACCGAAGAGACCCGTCCCGATTCCGGTTGCATCCGCCAATCGACATGATCAGGAACGCACCTGCCGCCAGTATCCAGATTCTTCGATTGTGCAACATGTTCATCGTCTTGGTTCGCCTGCCAGATAAGCGCCACGGGGACATCATACGGTCAGGGCTCCCGGGGGGTCTTGAGCCATGGGTCTGTCCAGGTACCGATACAGCCTGATTGCTCCATGGATGTTACACTCGAAGACGTGTCTCCCATGGAGGCATTGTGGTTAAGGAAACCTATACCCATGAAGGTCATCTGCAATAACAAAGCGCTCGCCGAGGCACTCACCATCATCAGTGGTGTCGTCGCCCGACGTACTCCGACGCCCGTATTGACCTGTGTTCGGCTCACAGCCGAGGATGGCAGGCTCTCCATGGCTGCGACGGATACCGAGGCCTCTCTCCGCCATGTGATGGATCAGGTTGAAGTCGAGAAGGAGGGAGACCTCCTCATACCGGCCAACAAACTGCTCCAGATCGTGAAAGCCTGTGAATCCAAGGAATCCCAGACGCTCACGCTCATTGGCAAGGGCCACCACATCCAGATCATCTCCAAGGGTTCCAAGTTCAAGCTCAACGGCTACGACCCATCGGAATCACCGGATATTCCCGTGTTCGATTCAAATGCGGTTGACTGCGTGATCGATGGTGGAAGGCTGGTCTCCCTGGTTGGCCGCAGCCTCTTCGCGGCAGCCGACGAGCACAGTCGATATGCCATCAACGGCGTTCTGTTCGATCGACAGGAAAAGAAGCTTCGAATGGTCGCCACCGATGGGCGAAGGCTCGCGGTCGCGGCGGGTGATTGTCTCAAGGCAGATGGAGAACGACGTTGCATCGTTCCAAGCAAGGCCTTGAACAGTGTTCGCCAGCTGGTCAGAAGTCCCGACACACCGGTCTCCATCGCCATCGATGACAATCATGTCAGTTTTCATGTCGACGAGGCCGACGGTCCCTCGACCCTGACGACCACACTGGTCGAAGGCAAGTTCCCGCCCTTCGAGGATGTCATCCCCAAGGATCAGGACAAGCGATGCTCCATCAACCGTGAGATGCTTCGTGCGGCCATCGGCCGGGCAGCTCTTCTCACAAGCGAGGAATCCCGCAGCGTCTGCATGAAATTCGAAACGAAGCAGCTCACTCTCACCAGTCATGTCCCCGAGATGGGCGAAGCCGTCATCGAAGTACCGCTTTCCAACTGGGAGGGCGACGATCTCGAGATCAACTTCAACCCGAACCTTCTGGGTGATGCGTTGAAGGTCGTCGATACCGACGAGGTTCATCTCGAGTTCAAGTCGTCGAACAAGCCGGGCGTGTTGAGGACGGGGCGGGACTTCACCTATGTCCTGGTCCCGCTGAACCTGTAGACGCCGCTGGAACCATCCTTGAAATCAAATGAAAAGCGGCCGCCATGAAAGGCGGCCGCTTGTTCGTTGGTATCCGATCGTCCAGCATTCGCTGATCGGAATCAGCGGGGGTACTTCACACCACAACCCCATGGTCTGGTGTTCGCCGGCTCCGGAGCCTTGGCGTTGCTCGCTGCCATGACGGCATTGACGACGTAGTTGGTTTCCTCTTCACCCTGACCGCCACGACGATCATCGGTGTAGGCACCCTGATAGACCAGGACACCCTTTCCATCGATGACGTACATGTGGGGTGTGGTTCGAGCCTCGTACATGCGACCCACGGATCCACCATGGTCGATGAGGATCGGATTATCGAGCTTCCACTGGCCCTTGGATTCCTTTGATCGCTTGATCACCGCATCCTTCGGGGCATTGGAGGTGCTGTTGATCAGCATGTAGACGACTTCCGGATTGGCCTTCTTGACCATCTCCTGGGTTCGCTTGACCGTGCCTCGCTTGTGGACACTCTGGCCAGAGGCCTTTCCGGAATAGGGGCAGTCCGGGTTGTACCACTCGAGGATGACGATCTTTCCGGTGTAGTCGGAAAGCTTGTGGGCCTTGCCATCGATGTCCATGAGCTCGAAGTTGGGCGCCATCTGACCGACGACCGCCTTCTTGGGAGCGGCGGCGGTGGGCATTTCCTTGGCTGGAGCAGCCTGCTTGGGCGCATCCTTGCTTGGAGAAGCCTTCTTGGACTTGCAGCCACAGGTACCGCAGGCGAATGCCGTGGAACCCATTGCCAGGGCACCAGCAGCGGTGAGACTCAGAATGAGTGTTGTGAATTTCATGGTTGTGTATTCCTCTGTTCTTCACGTGGTGAATCTTCGGCTCTCCCGGGAACGGGGAGAGGTACCAAAATCTGATAGGAAGTCATCGTAGCCTCGTCGCCGAAGGTAAGCAGGCCGCGAACCACGGGTTCTTGCCCCAGCATGTCGGAGGGACTGGTTCGGACGGGTATTTTCACGGAAAAATCCCCTTCATTGATTGTGACAGCGTGTTTGCCCAATTCGACCCCTGGTGAGGGATCAGGAATAAATCCGATCTCTCCAGCCTTTGTTGCGGGCCCCGTGATGACCAGGTTGCCATCCTCGTAGGTTGCGGTCGTCCTTGGACGACTGGTCAACGACTTGGGCCATGAGAACTGACCCAGCAGCGAAGCGACCCAGCTCTCCAGTGGTTCACGTTTCGTGCCCAGCGGTATCTGAATGGATTTGGTGGAGGATCCGATGAAGCATCGTTCCCGGCAGACGAACCATTCACCTCGCACGATGAGATCGAGCGTCTTCATGCCTTCCGGAACGACATCCGGAACCCGGACGGGTATCAACAGGGTCAGTTGATCCTCGTATCCGTAGGTGGCTTCGGAGCCATCACCGAATATCCGTGGTCTGGGATAACGAACAGGATCGATTATCAGTCCATTGGGGCCCTGGACCTCGATGGTCGTCGGTGCACCCGAGGCACCTGGATTCGACCAGTACACATGCCATCCATCCGGAATGGAAAACGAGCAGGCGATCATGACGTACTGGCCCATGCAGGCCGTGGGCGTGCAGGAACGGACGGTCATGGGGACAACGGGGTTTTCATCGTCGGCCTGGGTCGGGCCCGAGAACGGGCTGACCTGTCCCAGGATGGTGATCAGGCTCAGAATGATCATGGACATGGCGGCCGCTCCTCAATCTTCGGTCAGTCATCGTACACTGCCCGGACAGCTGGAGATCAAGTCATGCAGCAACGATTTCTCACAACGACCCTTTCATGGACCGCCGTCCTTCTGTTCGCATGTCTACTTGTTGGTGGCTGCGGCAAGAACATCAGCGACAAGGACATCGTCAAACTGACGGTTGCACAGGCTCGTGACTATGTCGTCAATCCACCGACGAACTCCATCTTCGAGACGCCCGTCGCCGGTATCTGGATCGATCCTCGACGTCAGCCAGACTACGTGCTTGGACACATTCCCGGTGCGATCAACATCCCGTTTGGCAGCGTGTCGGAACAATGGAGCTATCTGGAGGGATATGGACCGAAGATCGTCTACGGCGACACCTTCAATGATCCACTGGCGGATGCGATGAGCAAGACCTTGATGGAGTACGGCCTGAGCGACATCTACACGCTTCGGGGTGGAGTGGAGGCGTGGACGGAAGCCGGATTCAAGCTCGAGAAGGGCGCCTCTCCCAAGATCGAGGATCAACGGCCAGCTCGCAGAACTCCGATCAGGCATTGACCCCGGACATGACCATCAAGATCCATCAAGTCGATCTCGACTATCTCGGTCTTCAAGGCGCCATAGCGGCGTGGGCGGTCGAAGGACCAGATGGATGGGTACTTGTCGAGTCGGGACCAGAAAGCTGCTGGAAGACGTTGCAGTCGGGCCTTGGTTCACTTGGTGTGGAGCCGGGTGATCTCAAGGGGGTTCTGCTCACCCATATACATCTCGATCACGCCGGTGGCGCCTGGAGGTTGGCGGAACTCGGGGTCCCTGTCCATGTGCATGAACGTGGTGCTCGTCATCTGATCAATCCCGAGAAACTTCTGGCCAGTGCCACGAGAATCTACGGAGACGACATGGATCGACTCTGGGGAACACTCGAAGCCTGCCCCGAACAGCTCGTTCATCCTGCATCGGATGGTGACAAGGTCACGGTGGCGGGTCTGGAATTTCAGGCGATCGAAACTCCGGGTCATGCTCGTCATCATCATGCATGGAGTCTGGAGGACAGCACTCCAGCCACCGTCTTCACGGGTGATGCGGCCGCGATGCTCATTCCCGATTCGACATGGATCTCCATCCCCATGCCACCGCCCGAGATGGATCTGGATGCCTGGAACTCGACGATCGATCGACTTCAGGCAGGGCACTGGTCGAGACTGTGCCTGACCCATGGAGGCACCGTCGAAGGGGCCCACATACCAAGTCACCTGGAAACTCTTCGCAAAGGGCTTCATGAACAGGTCGACTTCATTCGATCGCTGAAGAATCGGTGCGCCGATCTGGAGTCACAGAGGCCTATCTACAGAGCCTGGCTGCTCGAATCAGCCTTGGAATCCGGGATTTCGGAGACGGTTTTCAATCAATTCGTCTCCATCGGACTGCTCAATATGAACCTCTCAGGGGTATCCAGGTATATCGATCTTGCCTCAAGCCCCTAAAAAGGCTTTTTCATCGTCTGATGGATCAAACTTGAATAGGCCTTGGAAGGGGCAAAAAGGCGTTGCCTGCACCCAATTCCCGCCTTAGGCTTAATGGTCTTTCCTTCCCTGCCGATTGGAAGGAACATCCAGAGGGTGTTTGCCCGAACAGTATGAATGGCTCGGGTCCCCCATCGGGGGTGTCCCCGCCCTTGAGAATTGAACCAAACCCACCTGTCAACGACCCGTTAGTAAGAGGATCAGAAGATGTTGAAGAGAGCAGTAGCTGGCCTGGCCATCACCGGATTGTGTGTTGCCGCCACCAGTCAATTGGATCTGTCACCGGTAGTCGATTCCACGATTCCCGACAAGCAGATTGACCGTTCACTTGAACGATCCGGAGCCGACGAGGTCCTCACCAGTTTCCGACTGGCGACAGGACTCGCACGTCCGGTCTTCGTGACCAATGACGGCATCAATCCCGACTGGATCTACGTGGTCGAACAACGTTCCGGTTCCACGGGTCGAATCAAGATCCTCGACAGGACCAACGGCAGTGTCATCTCGACATTCCTGTCCGTCAGTGGCGTGAACACGGGATCCGAACAGGGCCTCCTGGGCATGTGCTTTGATCCCGACTACGAGAACAACGGTTACTTCTACGTCAACTACACCGCCAACAGCACGACATACATAACCCGCTACACGCGATCATCGAACCCGCAGACTGCCGATTCGTCATCAGCCACCGTGGTCTATTCGTATGCCCAACCGTATTCGAACCACAATGCCGGATGGCTGGACTTCGGTCCCGACGGCTATCTGTACATCAGCATGGGTGATGGTGGTTCGGGCGGCGACCCCGGAAACCGCGCACAGAACCTGAACAACGATCTGGGCAAGATGCTGAGGATCGATGTCAGTTCGTTGCCCTACACGATCCCGGCCACCAATCCATTCTCCGGCACTTCCTACGGGGAGGTCTGGGCCTACGGACTTCGCAACGTCTGGCGAGCCGCCTTCGACCGTCTCACCGGAGACCTCTGGATGGCCGACGTGGGCCAGAACGAGTGGGAGGAGATCGATTTCCAGCTCGCCAGCAGCGCTGGTGGGGAAAACTGGGGATGGCGATGCTACGAGGGTGACAACACCTACAACACCAGTGGATGCCCGGGATCGGGCACCCTGTCGTTCCCCATCTGGGAATACAGCCATGGTGGTTCCCCATTCCGATGCTCCATCACGGGCGGATACGTCTATCGAGGATCGAGCATGCCATGGCTGCAAGGCACCTACTTCTTCGGTGACTACTGCTCCAACCAGATCTGGTCACTTCGTTATGACGGCGTGAACGTATCCGACTATCAGGATCGCACGAACGAACTCTCGCCGAACGCGGGTTCGATCGGAGCCATCTCGAGCTTCGGTGAGGACTACTACGGCGAGCTCTACATCTGCGACCTCAATGGCGAGATCTTCAAGATTCTCGCGGACGCTCCAACGGGCGCCTGCTGTTTCAACGAGGCGTGCATCCCGAGTCAGACCTCGGCGAACTGCTCCAATGTCGGAGGCGTGTATCAGGGTGACAACATCAACTGTGGTGACATCAACTGCGCCCTGCCACCGAGCAATGACGACTGCAGTTCAGCTGCCGTCGCCGAGGAGGGCAACACCGACTACGACACGGACAATGCGACCGACAGTGGAATCAGCGAAAGCTGCACCACCTTCGGAGCCGACGTCTGGTTCAAGTTCAATCCGCTCTATGACGGAACGATGCTCGGCAGCGTGACCGGTACGCTCTTCGATCCTGCTGTGGCGATGTATGTCGAAAGCTGCCCTGGTGGTGACTTCGAGAGCGTCGTCTGCGATCAGACGTCATTCATCTACACCGTCGAGGAATCCAAGAACTACTACATCAGGATCGGCAACTCCGATGGTGACACCGGATTCGGACAACTCACCATCAGTGTGATTCCCTCCAAGGAGGAGTGCCCTGGTGACTGTGATGATGATGGACAGCGAAACGTCAACGACCTGCTGATTCTGCTGGCCGACTTCGGCGACGAAAGTGATTGTGATATCTCCGGTGACGGCATCATCTCGGTGGACGACATCCTGGATCTCATATCCAGCTTCAACATCCCATGTGAATAGTCCCTGATAAAAACAGCTGAATGAACCCTCAGAAGGGCCGGAGGAATTTCCTCCGGCCCTTCCTTCTTGGACACCGACTTGATATCCTGTTGCGTTCGTCCGGGCTAGTAGCTCAGCTGGCTAGAGCGCACCCCTGATAAGGGTGAGGTCGGAGGTTCGAGTCCTCTCTGGCCCATTTGATGGCGGATCCCATGTGGATCCGCCATTTTTTCGTTTTGAAGTGGGTTGATGTGGGCATCTGGATGTGAGGGCCACCGAGGTCTTCGAGGCGAGTATGATCGTGGATTGCTCGCGGCGGTGGGTCGCGAACCATGGCAACCAAATGGAAGCAAGAGGAATAACAATGCGTCGTGCAAAGATCAGTGTCATCGGGGCTGGAAATGTCGGAGCAACCTGTGCCCATTGGGCCGCTGCCAAGGAATTGGGTGATGTCGTCCTGGTCGATATTCCCGACAAGGAAGGTGTCGCCAAGGGCAAGGCACTCGATCTTGCCTGCTGTGGACCCATTGAGCATTTCGATGCCAGAATCACAGGAACCAGCGACTACAAGGACATCGCCGGTTCGGATGTTGTCATCGTCACCGCAGGCCTGCCGCGCAAGCCGGGCATGAGCCGCGATGATCTCATCCAGACGAACGTGAAGATCGTCAAGAGCGTCTCCGAACAGATCGCCAAGCATGCCCCGGAATCAGTCGTCATCGTCGTGGCCAACCCGCTCGATGCCATGGTCTACACGGCCTGGAAGACGACCGGATTCCCCACGAACAGGATCATCGGGCAGGCTGGCTGCCTGGACGTCGCCCGATTCTGCACCTTCATCGCGATGGAGATCGGCTGCAGTGTCGAGGATGTCACCGCCATTCTCCTTGGTGGACATGGTGACGACATGGTCCCACTGCCGAGATTCGCCAGTGTCCACGGCATCCCTGTTCAGCAGCTCCTGTCGGATGAAACCATCCAGGCATGTGTAGACCGAGCCAAGGTGGGTGGGGGAGAGATCGTGAAGCTCATGGGCACCAGTGCCTATTACGCACCAGCCAGTGGTTCGGTCCAGATGGCCGAGGCGATCATCAAGGACAAGAAGCGAATCCTGCCCTGCGCCGGCTACTGCGATGCCGAATACGGCGTCGGTGGTTATTTCGTGGGCGTTCCCTGTGTTCTGGGAGCCAATGGAATGGAGCAGGTCATCGAGATCGATCTCGACGCCGACGAGAAGGTTCTCATGGATGAGTCAGTCAGCCATGTGAAGGACCTCGTGAAGGTGGTTCAGGAAACCTTCCCCGAACTGGTCTGATCGAATTCGAATTCCACATCATGAACAGCCCGAGGCTCCATGGCTTCGGGCTGTTTTCTTGATGGAGTCCATGCAGGCGTGCTCTTGATGGACGCGTTGACGATAAGCTGACGTCATGGGTGAAGTGCTTGGAATCTGGATCTCGACCGAAACCGGTGGTGACAACCAGCCCCTCGAGACGGTCCTTGCAGTTGCGGGCGAGGGGCTTGTGGGTGATCGTTACAGACGAAGCGGAAAACCCGATCAGGAGATCACCCTGATCGAGTCCGAACAGCTCGATTGGTTCCAGCAGGAACACGGCATGTCGTTTCCCCCGGCCCAGACTCGTCGCAACATACTCACGCGAGATATCCGGCTCAATGAGCTCGTTGGCCGCCGGATACTCATCGGTGGAGCCGTCATCGAGGGCATGAGACTCTGTGAACCCTGCAAGACACTCCAGGAGAGAACCGGATTGCCCGTTCTACCCGCCATGATCAACCGCGGCGGGCTGAACTGCCGGATCATCCAGGGGGGGGAAATCAGGATCGGTGACGCTATCGACCAAATCCGGGAGAATGCCAAAGACTGAAGGATTCATCTCGATTCCATGACGTCGCTGGAGCCTGTCCATGTCGAACACCGATTCAAGCCAGTTGAAGAGCAGAGAACTCAAGCTGTACGACCTCGTGGTCCTCGTGGTCTCCGTCGTGACCCTGGTGGCGATGATCTGGCAGCTCTTCCTGAAACAGAATTCGGAGATGTATCGGCTGCTGAACATAGCCGACTACCTGATATGCGTGGTCTTCTTCATCGACTACATACGCCAGATCGTGATCGCCAAGAATCGCTGGCGGTACATCTTCACGTGGGGGATATTCGATCTGGTTTCCAGTATTCCGGCGATAGGACCTCTTCGAGTCCTCAAGATCGTCCGCGTCATTCGAATCATCCGAATCGTCCGTTCTCTTCGAATCATCTCCCAGACACTCATTCGGGACAAGCTGGCATCCGCCGTGAGCATGCTGGCCCTGATCGGATCACTCACCATCTTTCTTTGCTGCATAGGTGTTCTGCACTACGAGTCCCAGGTACCCACTGCAACCATCCAGACTGCGCAGGACGTCACCTGGTGGGCCGTCGTCACGACATCCACGGTCGGCTACGGGGACATGTACCCCGTCACGATCGAGGGTCGGATCATGGCCGTCGTGGTCATGTGTGTCGGTATCGGCCTCTTCGCCACCTTTGCCGGTGCTCTGGCCGGGATATTCATGCGTAAACCAAAGGACATCCCATCCAGTGCCGCCGAGCGGTATCACTTCATCGTGGACCAGAACAATCGTGTGCTTTCACGAATCGATGCGCTGGAGGAGCAGATCAAGAAGATGCAGGATCTCCAGAAGGAAAAGTCCTGAGATCCTGATCTGGAGTCCCGGAAAAGGCGTCGCAGGGCAAATTTCAGATTTCAATTGAGTGTTGCGCGCCCAGCGATACCATTGCTTTCTTATTCAGAGAAGAAACCATTCCAATGGATGTTTGATCATCTACCGAGGAGAGTACCCATGTCATTGAAGATCGTGTCATGTTTATGCGGCGCACTGACGGCCTCAATTGCAGCCATCCCCGTTTCTGCGGACACCTTCAATGTGCCTGGTGATTTCAACACGATTCAGGAG
Organism: Phycisphaerales bacterium UBA3158; assembly: GCA_002364555.1. Lineage (GTDB taxonomy): Bacteria > Planctomycetota > Phycisphaerae > Phycisphaerales > SM1A02 > UBA1668. Next base: position 39,494 of record DEYM01000170.1, read on the forward strand.
GCGATCGACAATGCCTCCGCAAACGACACCATTCTGGTGGGCCCCGGAACCTACGACGGTCCGATCGATTTCCTCACCCGGGACATCATCGTGAAGTCGACGGATGGTCCTGAAGCGACCATCATCGATGGGGCCAATACCAATGCATCACTGGTATCCATGATCCACTGCAATTCACCTGCTCGTCTGGAGGGTTTCACGTTCCAGAATGCGGACGGCGGATCGGATGTCAGCCAGGACGGGAACATCATCGTCGGTGGTGGCGTACGCGTACTCGTCGGTAGCCCGGTGATCGAGAACTGCATATTCAACAACTGTCGCTCCGGTTACGGAGGCGGGATGCATGTCGGAGGCTCGGACGTCACGATAATCAACTGTGATTTCTTCGGATGCTCGTCCTCGGCGAACGGTGGCGCGTTGCTCATCATCAATGGCCTGGCAACGATCGAGGAGTGCCGGTTCGATGACAATCAGGCCACGCTCCAGGGTGGCGCCATCCATATCGTGAACGGTGAAGGGCACACGATGTCGAACTCGACGATCATCAACAACTACGCCATCGATGGTGGGGGCATCTCCTGGCAGAATGTCCAGACGGAATTCCCCTTCGAGATAGATTCCTGCACCATTACGAACAACGAGGCCCTGAATGCCGGTGGCGGCATTCGAGGAGTCGCGGGATCGCAGCCAATCGTCTTCACCGGATCGACCCTGTGCGACAACGAACCCGATGAGATCGTCGGACCCTTCGTCGATGATGGTGGCAACACGCTGTGCGTATGCCCGGCGGACATCAATGGAAGTGGAATCGTCGAGGTCGACGACATCCTGGTGGTCGTGGCTCAATGGGCGACCAGTGGACCCCAGGGCGATGTGAATCACGACGGAATCGTGGACATCACGGATCTTCTGATCACGCTCGACGCCTTCGGCCCCTGTGAGAATCTCTGATCGATCCCGATTGATGGGAGCGAACACCGGTAGCCGGGCTCAGTCCCTGGCTGCCATCATCTCCAGCATGTCGATGCATCGGGTCGCATAGCCCGATTCATTGTCGTACCAGCTGACCACCTTGAAGAAGCGGTCGTTGAGTTCCATGCCGGCCGTGGCATCGTAGATGCTGCTGTGGGGATCGCCGAGGAAGTCGCTGCTGACGACCGGGTCCTCGGTGTAACCAAGAACACCCTTCATCGGTCCCTCGGATGCGGCCTTCATGGCGGCACTGATTTCGGACAGGCTGGTCGGTCGCTCGGATCTGAAGGTCAGATCGACGACCGATACGTCCGCGGTGGGAACGCGGAAGGACATGCCGGTGAGCTTGCCCTTCACTTCGGGAAGACACAGGGCCACGGCCTTGGCAGCCCCGGTGCTTGCTGGAATGATGTTCATGTAGGCGTTTCGTCCACCACGCATGTCCTTCTTGGAAGGACCATCCTGGGTTGGCTGCGTAGCGGTTGCCGCATGTGTCGTCGTCATCAGTCCCTCTGCCAAACCACAACTGTCCATGATCACCTTCGTGATCGGCGCAAGGCAGTTGGTGGTGCATGATGCATTGGAGATGATGGTGTGGTTGGCCGGATCGTACTGGTCGCAATTGACCTTGTGAACGAACGTCGGAACCTCGTCCGGAGTCTTGGTGGGAGCCGAAATCAGAACCCGCTTGGCACCGGCATCCAGATGCCTGGCCGCATCGGATCGTGCCGTGAAGAGTCCCGTCGACTCGATGACGTAGTCGACGCCCATGTCTCCCCATGGAATCCGGGATGGATCCCGTTCGCTCAGGCATCGGGTGCTGTGGTTGTCGCATACGAGGCAGTTGTCCGACGCCTGGACTCGGTGATCGAACCTACCGTGCATGGTGTCATAGGAGACCAGATAGGCGAGATTGTCCGCTGGAACCAGATCGTTGATTCCCACCACCTCGAATCCGCCACGGCGAAGGGCCTCGCGATAGGCCAGACGCCCGATTCGCCCGAAGCCATTGATACCGATTCGAATCGTCATGAGACTTGCTCCCGCCTCCATGAGGCCAAGGTGGATGATCGACCAATACTGCTCAAGAGGCGGCAGCGTACGTTTCTCGGGCCAAACCTTCAACCATCGAGGGGGATCGAATGGACCCGAAGGGCGACCTGTGTGCCGTCAGCCGGTCCAAATCCACGTCTGGCGAACCGGATTCCCGCGGGCTGTCAGTCGGTGGGTGGATGCCATGGACGATCATCGATACCTCGCACACGATTGGCCGCGCGAGCCATGGCGAACAGGAGATCGCTGATTCGATTGATCCAGATGATGATCGGGTCCCCGCATGAACCGGATTCCCGCAAGGTCGTGACTTCACGTTCGCATCGACGAGCCAGCCCGCGAGCGAGGTGGAGTCGAGCCGCCAGTTCGCATCCTCCCGGAAGAATGAAGGTCTTCAGTGGCTCGTTGGAGCCGTCGACTTCATCGATGAGGGATTCAAGCGACTTCACATCTTCCTGTTTTATCCTCGGAACCTTGTCTTCATGCTCACCGCCAGGGGGTGTCGCCAGGTCGGCCCCGAGAACGAAGGCGTGATCCTGAAGGATGTCGAGGATGGCGGCGATTCGCTCATCGCATTCCTCACAGCTGACAGCAGCCAGTCCCAATGCCGCGTTCATCTCGTCCGCCGTACCGTAGGCTGCCACACGATGGTGATGCTTTGGTACGCGACCACCACCAAACAGGTCGGTCTTGCCATCATCACCACGACCTGTATAGAGACGCATCGCTACCTCGGTTGAAGACTATTCGAGTGCTGCCGCACCGGAGACGATCTCGGTCAGTTCAGTCGTGATCTGACCCTGTCTGGCACGGTTGAATTGACGATGGAGCGTGCTGCCGAATTCCTTGGCGTTCTCGGTGGCCGCCTTCATCGCGATCATTCGCATGATGTGCTCGCTGACGGAGGATTCGTTGAAGGCCTGAAGAAGGGCCGTCTTGATGGTCAGCGGAAGCAGCTCATCGAGAAGTTCCTTGCCGGAGGGAAGGAAGTCGTAGTAGGACTGCCGTTCCCTTGAATCGTTCGAATCCGCCTCGTCGCTGCTTGGTGCATGGGTCATCGGAAGAAGCTGCTTGATCTCCGGCATCTGACGTGATGTCGAGATGAAGTGCATGGAGATGATCCGGATGGCATCGTATTCGCCATCCATGTATCGCTTGATGTAGTCGGCGGCAATGGCTGACACATCCTCGTATGAGGGCTTGTCGCCCAGATCATGCCGCTGGGAGACTTCCATCTTCTGGAACTTGAAGTATCCAGCCGCCTTCTTGCCTGAGATCTCGAGATCGTAGTTGATGCCATTGGCACCGAGCTCACGCAGGTAGTTGAGCCCCGTGCGGAGAACGTTGCCGTTGTAGGCGCCACACAGACCACGATCGGAACAGATGACGAGGACGAGTTCCCGTCCGACCTTCTGATCCGGTCCGTTGATGAGCTTCGACTCGTATCCCTCGGCAGCACTCGCAGCCTGTCGCACCATGTCGTCGAGACAGGCCGCATATGGCTTGGAGGACTCAGCCTTCTGGAGAGCCGAAGTGAACTTCGCCGTGGCGATCATCTGCATCGTCTTGGTGATGCGGGCGATCGTCTTGACGGCACCGATTCTTTTCTTGATTTCGCGTATCTGTGCCATAGGAGCCGCGGATTCTAGCAAGAGCGAACGTCGGCCGCTTACCAGTGCCTCTCCGGGAGGTCTCCGATCCGGGCTCCAGGGAGTCTGAGGCCATCCCATGACAACGCCACGCCAGCTGGCAGATCCCCCTGAATGGCCTCGTGGCCCACTTCATGCCCCATATGGATGAACCATGTGGCCTCCGCGGAGATGTTCGAGGCGGCTTCCAGGGCCCTTGAGAGGTTCAGATGGGTCGGATGATGTCTTTCCCGAAGCATGTCCAGGAAGAGGTGTCGAAGACCATCCAGGCGGGGCCAGGCTTCTGGAGGAATCGAGGAGACATCCGTGCACCAGGCCAGAGGCAGCGACTCCACGTCTCCTGATGCCTCGAAGCGAAAACCCAGAATCGGGAGTCGGCCATGGAGCAGTCGGATGGGCTCCACCCTGAGACCGAACAGATCCAGTGGTTCGCCGGGGATCAGTTCATGCGGTATGAGGGTGGCCACGAAGGAATCGTTGATGTTCTGCTCGCGCTTGAAGATGTGTTGATACACCCGCCCCAGATGGTCCATCGTTCTCGGCTCGGCATAGACGTCGATCGGAGCCTGCATCATCACGTTGAAGCGGCGGACCTCGTCAAGGCCGAAGGTGTGATCGACATGGTTGTGCGTGAAGAGAATGGCATCACATCGATCGATGCCCTCCCGAAGAGCCTGCTGGCGAAGATCGGGGGATGCATCGATGAGTATGGTTCTGGGCTGGTCCTGATCATCGATGAATCGAATGGCGGCCGAAGTCCTCAGTCGCTTGTCCCTGGGATCGCTGCTTTGACACACGTCGCATCGACAGCCGATCGACGGAATTCCCGCCGAGGTTCCTGATCCGAGGACGATGAACTCGAGATCACGCATGATCAAGTGTCTGGGACAGTTGCGACTGGATCGAATGAACCAGAGTTCTCGTCGCCTGCTCGGGATCGTCCGACGCACAGACATCGTTGCACACGGCGACGCCACGGGCACCTGTGGAAAGGGTCTCGGTGATGTTCGAGCTGTTGATCCCGCCTATGACCAGATGCGGCGTTCCATCAAGATGGTTCATCAGCTCGTTGATCACCGAGGAATCGGCTGATTCAAGATGGGGTTTCGTCCCTGTCTGATACATCGGACCGATGCCCACGTACGAGGCGCCGTTCTCGATGGCGCGATGCATCGCCTGCACATTCCGAACCGTCGCCCCCACATGCATACGATCACCGACCACCGCACGCACATCGGCGACCGGCAGATCCTCTGACCCCACATGGACGCCATCCGCATGTGCCGCGACAGCGACATCCGCACGGTCGTTGATGATGACATCCACCCCGTGTGGTCTGGCGATCGAGATCAGTTCCCGAGAACGGTCCACGAGTTCACCGACACCATGCGATTTCTCCCGCAACTGAAGACAGTCGGCTCCTCCAGCGACGGCGGCCCGAGCGACCTCCCGCCAGTCATGCAAACAGATCGCCTCGGTGATCAGGACGCAGAGGTTCCATTGGGTCGATCGAGCGGATGGAAGCGATCGCTCGACCGATCCAGCCAGGTCATAGAGCCGATACCGCATCTGCTCGATCGTGGATGAACGGTTCGGGATGTCGACCTTCGCCAGTTCCTCCAGGGACCTCAATGCCTCTGTCGAGCGACGACCAGCGGCGGCGGCCACATCTCTGAGGCAGCTTCTTTTCGATTCGCCCTCGGTCGTGATCGATGTGCCCACATCGCCGGCGGTATCCCTCGAGAGAACCAGTGAGAGACCGGGCCAATCAATCGAAATGGATGTCAGTTCATGCCGGATCTGCTTGAGAGAGGCGACCAGATCCTGATCATCGAGGATGAAACGGGCCAGATCCTCCATGACCCGGAGACCTTCCCGGGCTCGATTGAAAGCGGCATCTGCCATTCGCTGTGAGCTGGACATCCCGTCATGGTAACTCGCACTGAAGTCAGGCCCGTGCCCATGTCGATGATGCTCCTCTGGATCAGGGATATTCATCTCATCTCAACCCAAGTCACACCTCGCAGGAGAGTCCCGTGTTTCGAACTATTCGCACCGGATCGCCAAAAAAACCCGCTTTGCTGGTCGGTCTCCCTTGTGGCACCAACCGTTTGCCCAAATCCCTCGTTGAATTGGACGACTCCCATGGAGGCCGGATCAAGGCCGCCATGCGTTCTCGAATGTTCAAAGGGGGCTTGAAGGATGTCGTCATCGAAGGTGACGATGTCGTGCTGGTGGGTCTCGGCCCATCGGGTGAGCTGGATCTTGATCAGATAAGACAGCTTGGTGGACGGCTCGTGACACTGCTCCATCGTGCCGAGATATCCGGTCTCGATGTTCGACTCCACGAGGTCATTCCTCGAAAGGTCGGGGATTCGGATGCCATCGGCCAGGCGTTGGCCGAAGGCATGGTGCTGGCCAACTGGGTTGTCGACTTCTTCGATGGAAAGGCCACGAAGCGATCGAGTCCCACAGGGTCGCTGTCCATCGGTTCCGCTGATAATCAAATGAGAGGTGGCTTGAGGCGGGGAATCGTTCTGGCTGAATCAACGAATGAAGCTCGAAGGATCGCTGCCACACCGCCCAATATCTGCACACCCGCCTGGGTCGCCCAGCAAGCTCGTGCGGCATCCAGAAAGCATGGGCTCCAGTGCCGGGTCATCAGTTTCGCGGAAGCCAAGAAGCTCGGAATGGGTGGATTGGTCAATGTCGGCATGGGATCCGCCAACAAGCCCTGCATGATCATTCTCGAACATAAGCCGAAGAAACCGCGTCCGGATCACCGTCTTGCCCTCGTGGGGAAGACGATGACCTACGACAGCGGAGGGTATTCCTTGAAGATCTCCAACACCATGAAGGGCATGAAATACGACATGAATGGTGGGGCGGCTGTATATGGAGCGATGATCGCCATCAGCAGACTCAAGCTCCCGGTCCATGTATACGGTGTTCTTCCCTGTGCGGAGAATCTGGTCAGCGGAGAGGCGTATCGACCGGATGACATCATCAAGATGTTCAACGGAGTCACGGTCGAGGTCACCAATACCGATGCCGAGGGCAGACTCATTCTGGGTGATGCCCTTGCATGGGCCTGCCGGAAGATCAAGCCGACTGAAATCATCGATGTCGCCACCCTCACCGGGGGGGTCGTCGTGGGCCTCGGACATTTCTGTGCCGGCATGTGGTGTGAAGACAAATCCTTGAGACAACGGGTTGAAGCCGCTGCGGAATCGACCGGTGAGAAGGTCTGGAGGCTACCCCTCTGGGAAGAGCACCGCTCATTCATGAGAGCCAGTCACGCAGACATCTGGAATTCCGGTCCAAGTCGAAATGCCCATCCCATCCAGGGAGCGGCTTTCCTGAGCTACTTTGTGGACAAGGGAGTGCCCTGGACCCATCTCGATATCGCCGGCATGAGCACGGTCGACAAGGCCGATGACCTTCATGTCGTAGGACCCACTGGATTCGGTGTTCGACTTCTGGCTGAAGTCGCTGCCAGGGCTGGAGCCTGAAATCAGGATTCCAGTCAGGTGGCAAGATCCGAAATATGACCAGGTATAACTGACTTAAGTCTTTGTGCCACAGCATCATAGGTGGCCTGACTCTGTCCGATTGGATCCGGGATATCACCTTCCGGATCCACCAGTTGGATCCGTGTCAGGAGATCCTCATCGCCCTCGACCAGGCTGCGAGCAGCTGCTTGATGCGATCGGGTCATACAGAGGACGAGATCCGCATTTCGGATCATGTCCGCAGAAAGCGGCTTGGAATGCCCTTCGTATTCGATTCCCATTGACTCGAGGGTATGAATCGTCTCCCGGGAGGGAGGGGCACCATCGGATGCGGCAACTCCGGCAGAAGCCACGAAGACTCCGGAATCCGCCAGAAGATCGGCCGCGAGGCCCTCGGCCATGGGGCTTCGACATGTGTTGCCTGTACAGACGAAAAGGATGGTACGCACTGCTTGAACCTCTGTTGGCATGGGGGTCATGGATGGTAGCCGAACATGCAATTGCAGGTTCTCGAGAATCAGATTCGTCATGCCTCTTGCATTCCGACGGTACAGTCGTTTATATAAACCCTTCGGGCAAAGCCCAAATGGAGACACCCAAGGTGGAGTTTATTGACGTCGGTGAAACCAGCGAGCTGCTTGACCAGAATGGAATCAAGCAGCACGCTCAAGATGATGATCACATTTTCCTGCGAATGGCTGATGAATCAGCGCCTCGAAAGCACCTTGCTGTGCCAGAGCGTGATATTGAGCCGCTGCCGGGAGCTGATGTCATGGAGTTCTCTCTGGAACAGATGCCAGTGGTGATTGACAACATTCTCCACAAGCTGCATCACAATCAGCTGATCCTCTTTCCTGTCGGCAAATGGCGAAGCATCTTCGATGCCGTTGCCTTTTCACTGGCGGAGAACGAGGAATGGCAGAGAATCGACGCTGCTGCATCCGTGGAACTCAACACACGCGATCCGTTGCTCTGCGATACGGGAGATCTGAATCTTGTCTGTGAACTCGTCAAGACGTTGTTCCACGATTCAGAGTCACCGGACCAGGGGTTGCTTGTGGTCACAGCGGGTATTCCACTGGTTATGGAAATCGTTCCCAATGGTGGCGTACGCATGACCTTTGGGAACGAGGCGGTGGCCGAAGAAGTCTCTGAAGCAATCACCGCGTGATTGCGGACGATCAGATGTGATCCAGTCTTCCATCAATTCTCCCGATCCGGGTGATTCGATCCCATCCGTCATGGATGGGCTTCTTGATGCCCGAAGACAATTGGAGCAACTTCTGGACTCTGTCGATTCCATACAGGAAGCCCTCGGAGAGTCTTCGATCGAGGATGTCAGGCCTCGTTTGCGGGAATTGATGCAACGATTGCTGGGTGGAACCAGGACCATCGTCGAGATCGCCGAAACGATGCCCGGAGCCGTCGGTCTGGAAGTTGAAACAGCCCAGAAGGTTCTATCCGAGCAGTTGTTGGAATTTCGTCGCGCCATGGGATCCGGATCAACCGATACCATTCAACAATCGCTCAGAAGTGATCTGGCGATGTCTGCAGGAAATTGGATGGGACTTGTCGAGATTCTCATCGATCACGCCAGGACCATGAGAGAGGATGCCTGAAATGTCTGCTTCACGAGGCCAGAAGGTGAAACGAACCAAGCCAATCCAGACTCAGGTGGATCGAGCAGTCGATGCCTTGGGGGAGGAATCATGGATCATCGCCGAGAGCCACTTTCTCAAGGCCTTGACGGCCAGTCGTGGGCGGGATGACTGGGAAGGGATGATAGAGATCGTCGAGGGTCTCAGACAATCCAGACGCGGCATCCGTAGCCAGTCACTGGTCCGAGGTTCGGTACGACTGTGCAATGAAGGCTCAACGGAGACCATGGCCATATCGACGGGACGATATCTGGTCGAACCGCCACTGGTCGGAGCCGATGCACGCAGGCTCATCCAGTCGGGCAGGGACAACCAGGTGGCCATCGCCGTCGTATGTCGGGAACCGTTGACTCGGGCTGGTCTTGTACCGATCGTTGCCATCGCACCGGGCACCACCATCCGGGTCCAGATAGAGGCACCCTCGAATGAGAGAAAGCCCACGACCGCCTGGTTCAAGGGAGCGATGGAGTCTCTTGGGGAAGCCGCCCTGGAGTCGATCGACCCAACCAAGTCAGTCGATCGCCGAATCGATGCCTTTTTAGGCACAATAGACGCCATTCCAGATCATGAAGAGCTTTATGTCGCATTGTCTGAAGCTTGTCGTGAAGCCCACGAGCAAGACGAATAGCATATGTTTCGACACGGTTTTTGAAGCCCGTTGAAAGAGTGGTCTCATGAGTGATCAAATTCAGACATCCGAGAACTGGGTGGAACACTCCATGCACAGTTCCATATCAACCGGTCACAGTGTTCGAGCCGTGCTCGTCGGTCTCACGTGCCTCGTGTTGGGCCTGTATGGAATCTACGACCATCAATGGGCCATACCCGCAGAGGAAAGGGCATTCGAGCGTGGAGAGGTTTCCAGAAATGTCCTGGCCAGTTTGGATGCCATCGAAGCCGGGGAGGATATCCAGCTGATACCGGCCACCATCGAGACGCTTAACGGATTGATCTCGAAGTCGTCAACGACAGGCAGCACCGATCAGGACACGATCGACTGGGGAAAGACGCTGGTCATCTATCGCGATGGAATCGATCCTCCCTCCGATGTGTCGCCTACCGATTGGCCCTCTCTGCGACAGGCCGCCAAATCTCAGACCGACAAGATGCTTGGTGTCTATGGCGATGCGGTCAAGCCAGGCTGGTACGACCGGGATGTCCAGTGGCTGTTCATAGCATCTCTGCCATTCGCGCCCTACTACTTCTGGAGCTTCGTGAGTACACGTGGTCGTCGTTATCAGCTTGATCCAGACGGCACCCTGCATCTGCCGGAGGGCACCTGGAAGAGTGATGAGATCGCCGACATCGACATGCATCGATGGATGGTGAAATCGGTCTGCTGGGTGGTCAAATCCGATTCGACGAGAATCAAGTTGGATGCGCACATCTACAAGAATCTGGACAAGATCATCGGGGTCGTCGCGCATCGTCTGAAAGCCGATGAATGGTCGCTCGATGCCCGGCCCGTGACCGCTGACAAGAACACCGCGTCGACCAGCGCCGAAGAGGAATGATCTGGAATGTCCATGCTCGTCGTCGACAAACTGGTCAAGAGCTATTCGAACAAGCGTGTCGTTGACGAAGTCAGCTTCAATGTCGGTGAAGGCGAGATAGTCGGGCTTCTGGGTCGCAACGGCGCCGGGAAGACCACCTCGTTCCGGATGGTGATCGGCATGATCACTCCCGAAGGCGGATCGGTTGGATTCAAGGGGGAGGATGTCACCTATCTCCCGATGTACAAACATGCCCGACGGGGAATGGGCTATCTCAGTCAGGAACCCAGCGTCTTCCAGAAGCTGTCGGTCAGGGACAATCTCATGGCCATTCTGGAAACCACCGGAATCGATTCCTCGGCACGAAAGAAACGATGCGACGATCTGCTTGAGCAGTTCGGATTGATTGGAAAGAGTGGGGATCTGGCGAGAACGTGTTCGGGTGGTGAACGAAGACGTCTCGAGATCGCGCGAGCCATGATCACG
>DEYM01000042.1 GCA_002364555.1 Phycisphaerales bacterium UBA3158
GGTAGGCGAAACTGTCCGTGTAGTCGGGCAGCTGAGGGTTCAAGGGCCAGTCGAGCATCGGATTGCCCGTCGGACAGATCGTCCCCTCGAAGAGATCGCATGGTGACTGATAGATCAATCGATCATTCGTTGGATTCAATGGATTCGGATTGATGTAGTCGACTACGCCACGAAGTGCGGTGATCGTTGGTGTTGTATATGGAGGAGACGACCTGTCCAATTGAAGCTCGACATCATTAACCCCGTTGACGCAACCCTCCGAACTGTCGTTGCCGAGTACGTCGATGAATACGGGAAGGCCGGGTACGGCGAAGGCGACGTCGTCCATCGCGGAGACAGGAGTGCCACCAACGGCGCATCCAGGAGCGATGCTGAAGTACTGGTACAGGATGCCTCTGACGTACGGGTGGAATTTCAGACTCATGTTGGAGACGCCACCATCACATTCGTAGCAGCTGCTCATGATCGTCGGCGGGAAGTCCTCTGGAAGAATGCACGGGGTGATGCCGCTGAGACATGTCCTGCATTCGTCGATGAAGATCGGTATGTCCAATCTCTGGGAGAGGCATTGAGTCTGTTCCACGGAAGGCAAACCCTCGAACTGGGTTCGAGCCAACAGAGCGACGGAACGCAGATAGGAGATCAGGTCGAAGTTCTCTGGTCGGAAATCCGCGAGCGGATAGGGAAACGCACCATTGAGTCCGTTGAGGAAGGAGAACGACACGCCGAAGCACAGTCCGTTGCCGATATCGCTCGTGGAGGTTTCAAAGCTCCCGCCGGATAGCAACTGCACGATATTGGGCAACTCGCAATCCGAGCAGGGCTGCCAGACAGTCGCCAACTGTCCCAGCAACCATTGCGGATCATCAAGATCCACGTCTCCACCGTTGGAATACGGCGCGTCGTAGGGTGAGTTGGGCCCCTCGAGGAGAATGGGGACACCTTCCTCCCATGGGCTCTGCCCTGAACTCCAGAGTCGTATCTGAGTGAGCTTGAGGCGAATACCGACTTCATCCTGGTACACCTGCGAGGAGGCGCCGACCAGAAAGGCAATGTAGTTGGCGGCCTTGATGGCGTTTCCATCGAAGAAATTCAGGAAATCGAGATCGGCGTCAATGGCTATCTTGACGGTCGTGCATCCGATCCTTTCGGATGAACAGTTGCTGGAACCTTCGCAGGATGGGCCAAAGCCGAGGAAGGTGCCGTCCATCGCCTCACACATCTTGAGGCTGGTCTGCAGGCAATAGCCCTCTTCACCTGGCGAGAAGTCCGAATTCTGAAGACAACAAGCCCCGGGCATATCACCTTCACTGAGGTCGGTGCAGTCAGTGCCTGCATCAATCAACCCTTGACAGGCTGTCAGACCGTACTCGGGCTTGAAGATGCCGCCCTGATCGAGACAGACCTGTTCAGCCAGAATGGTGTTCGCGGGATCGGTCGTATCCGTCAGGACAGTTACACAATTCCAGTCGGTGTATCGACCGTACTGATCTATGACCTGCGTATCTGGAACGCAGCAGGCGCCCTGGTTGAGAGCGGCTCCTCTTTGCTCGTCGGCGTCAACTCCGCGATTTGATTTGATTCGGCTTTGAGACGGTGTCTGAGCCGGCTTGATGGATGATGTCCCCCCATCCATATGGCGACGCTGACGTTCACGCCGTGACTTTGGTTTCTGGGAATCGGAGGCCTTGATGGTCGAGCCGGGTTTCAATCGGAGCGGCACCCGACCTGGATCGTCACCGATGCCGTAGATCACCGAAGCACCATCGCCATCCGATGGATTGGCCACAAGATGGATGCCTTCACTGCTGGAGATGTAGCCGTTGCAACCGGTCCTCGAGAGGCCCAGGATCACCTGCGAATCAGGCTCTCCCACAATCCGCCCGACAAGAATCTGCACATCTGGCGCTGGGGAGGCTTTCTCCGTGATGGTTCCCTTGGTGTCCTCATGCATGATGATGATTTGAGCATCACCGGCAAACGGATCGATCCGCTCGACTTCCAGATCGACCTGGAGCCCGGGCTCAAGAAGCAGGTTCTCCAGCCTGACAAGCGTTCCTGCACGGACCGACTTCAATCTGGACATGACTTGAGCATCCAACTCAAGTGGAGTGGCATTGGGATGAATGGGCCCCTTGCTGGTCATGATCCTGTGAGGAGCAGACTTCAGAGGCGATTCCAATGTCAATTCGGATGCAGCTGTTGCCACGGCTGGCTTGATGACCATGCCAGCCACTATCAGAAGGCTTACGAGCCCTGCCAATCGCCACCTGAAATTCATGCAAGTATCCCGGCTATTTGAACCTATGAAAGCGTCCCGAAAAGGGACCTCTTACAACTAGGATACCCCGGTCAACCCCCCTTGCAAGGACTCAAGGCGGTATCGCTTCACCTGAAAAAGACGCCCAAACAAGCCTACTTGTCAGGTCGAAAGCGAATGAATCCGGGCGTCTCCAGCCTTGATGACCAATCGGCTCGACTCGGGCACGATCTGCCAATCCTCTGCCAGCTCATCAAGTGGCTCTGAAACCACCAGAATCGCCCCTTTCTGGAGTCTGATGGGATCTCCGGAAGAGGCCTGAAGCTCAAGATCAGGCTTGCTGTGATACAGAGATGGCTGTGAACCGAAGCTGGCATGACGGGCACAGTGAAGGGTTTCGCCATCGGTGGTCGCGATCGTCATGTGGAAGGAATCCTCGATGGCCGCTTCTTGACGTGCCTTCTCGACCACTTCGATCATCTGGCCAATGCCCCGAGCAGCGTCCTTCTCGAGGCCGAAGGTCAACGCCAGCAGAAACATCGTCTCGGAGTCGGTCTGACCGATCTTCTGTGCATAGAGATCCGGATGGATCTGCATGTCCAATTGATGCTTGATCCTGTTGAACTCCGCAATGGCGCCGTTGTGTTGAAAGAGCCACTTGCCACTTCGAAAGGGATGGCAGTTCGAGCGGGACACCTGACTACCCACGGCAGCTCGGACATGCCCAAGAAACAAGGGCGAACTCAGATGCGCCGCAATACTGGCCAGGTTCCAATCGTTCCATGCCGGGAAGGTGTCCCGATAGACACCGGGCCCTTGCCGATCCGTATACCAGCCGATACCGAAACCATCTCCATTGACTTCAAGCGTGGACTCCCAGGCTTTCTTCGACTGGGCAATCAGGGAATGTTCGGGTCTGAGCAAGACATCGTCGAGATGAATCGCAGGGCCTGAATACGCCAACCATCTGCACATCGCATATCTCCAGCTTGGGAACCACTTGTTCGAGTCAATCGAAAAATCGATCAGGACCATTGCACGATAAGTCGTTCGCATCGTTTGCGAATACTTAAAGAGACGTTGAAACAGGTGGAATCTTGACATGAACAGATGCATAAATCCACTTACCGGCTCTTTAGGCCATGCCATCTATCGATCCGATTCCTTCAAATGTGACCAGCCTGAGGCTTCTTTCAATCGTAAGTATCGATAGCAAAATTCCGTTTATCGACTGAAAAACAGTGCCTTGCCCCCTCTCATGCGTCTTTCTCGTTCAGAGACGAGGGAACCGCAATGCCATAACGCCCGAACTCATTAATGAGCATTTGTGCTCAGAAGCTGCCTTTTGGCAGCAATTGGATATTCAGCTTCCATTTGCCCTCATCATGCACTGGCACACATGGCAGTTGAATATGGAGGAACTCACATGAGCAGTTTGATCGAATGCATGTTTCACGAAAGACCTCAGCTACCTGCTGACTGCGCGAACTGCATCGCAACTGCATTGTTGAACGAATTTGTCATTGACAGAAGTTCGGCTATTCGAAGGAGATCTGGAAATATCCGCATGTAGCCTCTGCGTGACAGGGGAATGCATTGACCAGGATGGCGTGCATTACGAAACACAGTGGCTGCGGAGCCGAACAGAGATCTGTTGTCCGCGTCTTCAGGAAGACAGTCGACAGAATGATAGTAAGGAGAGATGAACACGATGCCCATCACTAACGAAGAACGTAGAAGAAGACTGGAACGACTTCTTGATCTGGCCCAGGTCTATCGAGGCTGGACGCGACGAGAACTTGCCAAGTCTCTTGGCCGAGATCCCACGAAACTGATTCCGGGAAGTGGAAATCCAAAGCTCGATTTGGTCATCTCACTCTCCGAGGTGCTCGACTGGACGGTCGGCGAAGTAACTGATTGCCTCTGGGCACCAGTTCAGAGTTCAAGAACCCAACAACCGGATGAACTCGGATTCGAGGATCTTGACGAGATGGCTGGCGAAGCCTATCGAAGAGGTGACTATCGAGAGATGATCCGACTGGCGATGCGATCTCGAAAAGCCGCCAATACACCCGAGGAGCGAGCCAGATCCTGGAATCGCGAGCTTGGCGGGTGGGATGGCCTTGGTCGATTCAATCGCACACTCGATGCGGCACGTGAAGCACTTCGCGAATCGCCCGTTTCGGAGGATCTCAACAGGATGCTCCAGAGCAATCTGGCCAATTCCTACTATGTCCTCTGGCACTTGACGGAAGCGAGGACGACCGCGACTGATCTCATCGATCACTTCAAATCGTCCCCACCTGTTTCCGATCGGGATCATCGAACTCGTGCGTTCTGCCACTATGTCCTGGGACACACCTACCGCAGACTCATCGATTCCGAACCGAATCATGCCGCCAGGCATGCCAAATGCTGCCAGCGACATCTGTCGGAGGCGGCCAACCAGTTCGAGGATCTCTCCGAGAGAATGGGCAAGCATCTGCTTGGAATCGCGAGGACATGCCGTGGTGGCCTGCTTGAAGCGGATGTACTCAGTGGCAAGCTCGATTGTCGCCAGGCACTCGCCGAGATCAGTGATGAGCTCAACGATGTCATCGATCCACAGACCGTCAGTGGTGATGATCTTGAAAGCTACGGCTGGTGGTGCATCTTCGGCTGCAACATCACGCTTCGTCACATATCCGACGAGCGCGACCTGCAGCGATTCATGGCGCTGTTCACGAACAAGGCCGATGAGATCGCCAACATCCTCGACAACTGGGCCATGCGGGAACGAGTCTTCTCCATGCAGTATGCAGGGCATCGAAGATTTGTCGGGTGGACCGGACAACCATTGCGTATGACCATAGATTCTGATGACATCAAGATGATCACCGGCACCATGGGGCGTTTTCCACAGTTTCGAAAGACTGGCTGGGAAATGCTCGAGAATGCCTCGGTAGTCAATGCCAGCTGAAAGGAGGAATAAGATGAAGTATCAAATCCATACCCTGTTCCTCATCGCGTTTGCCGTCATTCTTCCGACCGACTCCGCATTGGCGATGAATGAGAAGAAGGGCAATCCAGATCAGATCGCCTGGCAGCCCCAGAAACCGATCAAGTTCTATCCACTGGCTCATACGAACCAGGATGACGATTCCGAGAAGAGAATGATGTTCGGCGAGGCACCCGACAACCTGTCGCTGGACTCGGGCATTCGATTACCGGTGATTGACCTTGACGAGAGCCTGCTCGAACTGATGATCAGGATCTCAATGCCCGTGGGCATACAAGGTCCTATTCAATCCGATGACATGGTCACACCGTCGTTGCAGAGCTTTTCATTCGGAACGTTCTTCATCAGCAGCTCCCTAGATGCAGTGGAGAACTCGAAGTCGGTGACCAACAGGATCGCGAAGTCGCAGCCTCCCGTAGTGCCGGCACCCGGTGTACTTGGATTGCTTGCGATTGCCGGACTCACCGCCTCGAGCAGACGCCGAAGACGCTGACCCCTCCCGTCGTCAGGCCGCATGATTCTGCCTGACCGACTGGCTGTATTGTCGAGACACGCATCCCATCAAGGGGTGCGTGTTTCGCGTTTGAACACTGATCAGAGTCGTCTGATCGCAGCCAGGAAGAACGGCGTCATGCCGTTTTCAGGGACGATCCGGACAGCGTTGGACATCCAGTCAGGAAACGAGACCTCGTTCCATCCGGACAAGGCCTGGCGTCGACCTTCGAATGGTGTGGATATTGATTCGATTCGCACCATGGAGGAATGTCTGGTGAGAACTTTCTGAAGCACACACTCGTTTTCCTCTGGTGCCAGCGTGCAGGTGGCATAGATCAGCCGTCCTCCAGGACGGAGTGTCTGAATCGCCGACTTGAGAAGACTCACCTGCAACTTGGCCAGACGACGGATCTTCCCGGGATTCCAATCTGTCCAGGTCGCTGGTTCATTGAGATTGAATCGCCCCTCTCCGCTACAGGGCGCATCGAGAAGCACTCGATCGAAACAGGTCGGGAACACGGAGCCCAGAGTCTTCGCATCATGCACCTGGGTATCCACTCCCGTGACGTTGATCAATTCGAATAGTCGCCTCATTCTCGAGACGCGGTTTCGACTTAGATCATTGGCCACGAGAATGCCATCGGATCCCTGACGAAGTCGTATCAAGGATGACTTGCCTCCCGGTGCGGCACAGCAATCGAGCACATCGTGCCCCGGATGGATACCCATCGATTCCACCGCCGCCATGCTTGAAAGCGATTGTCGAAAGATCCTGTTGCCTAGTACTCCATCGATCTCCTTCAGCAGTGATCGATCGGGAGGCGTGATTCGAAGGGACTCCGGCATCCAATCGCTTCGATGGCATGTCATGCCTCTGCTTGCGAACGTCGCCTCGACTTCTGACAGCTCAAGAGAGGCATCCGTGATCCTGATCGTCAATGGCCGCTCGGCAGCCACATGCTCCGCATAGATGTCTAGATCCTCAGGCTGGAGAATGTCTGGTAGACGATCGAGAAACGCCGCTGGAAGATCACCGATAGAACTGTCCCAAGACGATGACTTCATGGTTGGGTCTGATTCTGCTCATTAACCAGCTCGTCCCTGATCAGATCGAGTCGGCTTCTCCAGAATGTCGCCTGCTCATCCATGGACAAGGCTTCATGCGCCTTGGCGATGGAGGCGATGCATTCCAGCTTGGATTCCAGCACCACTTCGGTTCTTCGACCGGAGCTGGCAAGCGAGTCGAAGATCTCATGGGCTTCCATCAACATCGGGATGGCTTCCTTGAACCGACCATTGTCGACCAGGATCGCTCCTTCGAGTCCAAGTGCCAGACCGAGGTTGTATTGGTCATCGGACTCAAGATCGCGAAGCAGCCCTATCGCTTCCATCGCAGCCTCGGACGCAGCGTCGTAATCGCCGACCTTTCTCAGTGAAACCCCCCATTGGATCAGAGTGCTCGCGAGATAGGTTCTGCCCTTCCGTCCTGAATGGGACCTGAATATCATCACCGCCTTTTCCAGATCCCGTTCCGCCATGACATGACTGCCACGATTCTGCCGAATGACTC
The DNA here is from genome assembly GCA_002364555.1 of Phycisphaerales bacterium UBA3158. Classification (GTDB taxonomy): domain Bacteria; phylum Planctomycetota; class Phycisphaerae; order Phycisphaerales; family SM1A02; genus UBA1668. The sequence goes on from DEYM01000042.1 coordinate 7,324, forward strand.
CGAGACTTCGCTGCAGCCCTCCGACTCGCATGTGGTTTTCTGGATAGAAACGGATGCAGAGCCTGAGTGCTTCACGAAGCAGCGACTCGGCTTCCTCCAGATCCCGTCGTGACTGGGCCAGAAACGCGAGATTGTTCAGTGGTGTGATGAGATCCGGGAGATCCTCTCCCGCATCCTCACACAGTTCCCTGGCAGTCAAGGCCGTCTGCTCCGCCGCTTCAAGGTCGCGCTGCCTATCGAGTTCGTTGTCACTCGGGCGACTGAAGAACACTCTCACCCTGTGATTCAGCAATGGAACCTTGACATCGAGATCCTCGATGTCGTCCCTTTCAAGGATGGCCAGCCCCTTGTCGATGAACAACAAGGCCTCTTGATAATCGGCTCTCGCATGAGCCACGCTCGCCAGGGCCATCATGGCTCTGGCCACGGAGGCTGGATCATCGGACGATGCCGTCTCACGCATCTGGAGAACATGTTCGAATCGACGAGTGGCCTCGTCGAGCGTCCCGCTTCTCATCGCCAGCCACCCCAGCAGCTCCTCCGCTTCCGCCAACTGCATGGACCCTTCGAAATCCGCCGTGATCTCGAGTGCGCTTTCCGCCTGGGTTCGAGCCTCATCCGGAAGCCCGAGACTGAGATAGCTTCTTCCCAACGCGATCTGAATGGCCGCCACGATGTCTCTTCGATTGATGGCCCGGTATTCGATCGTTCCCGCTGCCAGATCGAGCATTTCTCTCACGGTCGGCTCCCGACCATCCTCGGACTCACCACGTTCCGGACGCACCGCCTCGATCATGTCGGTGAAGACCTCCAGAACCATCGTCCGCTTGTCAGCCTCGTCAAGCGCCGCCTGCATGCCAGCTTCCGCCTTCTGCTCGGCGTTGACGGCTCGAACATAGAGCAGCGACATCCAGATGGTCACGATCGCCAGGGAGACCACCAGAGCAAGTCCAGCCAGAATGGGTGCTCGATGCCTTCTTGCCAGCTTGGAGAGCAGATAGGCCGTGCTGTCGCGTCGTGCCTCGATGGGCTCGCCTGCCAGATATCGACGCACGTCGGCGGCCAGACTGCCCGCCGACTGGTATCGACGATCCGGATCCTTTGCCAAGGTGGTTGCGATGATCGCATCCAGATCGGCATCCAGACCCTTGATCAACTTGGATGGTGGTGATGGTTCCGTATGGATGATGTTCTGAATCGTCTGGGAGACGGGCCCGTTGATCTCATACGGGAATCGACCCGTCAGCATCTCGTAGAGCACCACACCCAGTGAGTAGATGTCGCATCTGGTGTCGATCTGATCATTCGATCCGGAGACCTGCTCGGGTGATGCATAGGCGAATGTCCCGACGAACTCACCCGTGAGCGTCTGGTCAGCGAGGTCATTGTCCCCCAGGACCTTGGCCACACCGAAATCGAGGACCTTGGGCTCGCCATCACGGTCGATCAGGATGTTCCCGGGTTTCAGATCTCGATGAATGATTCCACGTAGATGGGCGTACTGAACAGCATCACAGATCTTCGCCATCTGCATCAGTTTCGTTCGAACCAGTTCGGAGAGTGTTCGACTGTTGAGATTGCGATCCATCATGTCCGCACGGACCAGCGGTACCCCACGGATGAATTCCATGGCGATGTAGAAGCCACCATTCTCGAATTCACCGCCGTCGAAGACCGTCACGATGTTCGGATGTCGCATGGACGCGATCAGTTCGACCTCTCTGGCGAACCTGACCCGGTGTCTTTCCGGGGCGGCCCCACCACCATGCATGACCTTCAGCGCAACGGTTCTCTTCGTACGTTCCTGAATGGCGCGAAAGACGGTTCCCTGGCCACCTCTGTAGAGCTCTCCCAGAACTCGATAACCGGGCACCATGGCCGATGCGGGCGGTGCGCCGCGACCACTTCCATCAGGCGCCTCGGACCAGGCGCCGGCGAGTCTGGTCAGGAAGTCATCATCCGTCTGTATCTGACGAACGAGCTCCATCGCATCCGGATCGTTTTCGATCTGCTCACAACGGGCCGAATCGTCCAGTTCACCGCGGGCGAATGCCGCTATCTCCTCGATATCCGGATTGTCACGTGTACCATCCGACATCAGTCCGCCTCGTACAGATTGCGAAGTTTCTCCGCAATCTCCCTGAGTTTGGTCGTGATACGACTTCTCGATACATAGATGTCGTGCGGAGTCATGTCGAGATCCTCGGCGACCGCATTCACCGGACGTCGATCGAACACGACCAGCTCGAATGCTCGAATCGATTTCTCGCTCGTCCGCGTCGTGCGTCTGAGTTCCTCCACCGCCTGACGAAGAATGCTCCGATCCAGTTCCTCGTCCCAGAGCGTCTCGAGTTCGTTGTCCTGTGGAATCCTCTCCAGCGAAGTTGCTCCGGCGACTTCCTTGCGTCGACCTCGCGAGCGATGCTGATCGATCACACGATGGCGAGCAATGCCGACGATCCAACCACGAAGGCGTCCGCGCTCCCTCTGATACCGGCCCGCTCTGTAGTCGCGAACGAACTGGATCAATGTTTCCTGAGCCACATCATCGGCATCCGCAGCGGACATCCCCAGTCTTCTGGCGACGGCGGTGATGATCGGCCTGTATCTCAGATCGAATGCCTGCCAGACCACATCATCATCCGGATTGAAGAGGCCTTCCAGAAGTGATGTTGTAGTCGTGGTCCTCAACAGTTCACGGTAGCGATCATCCATTGGAGTTCACTGTAACAGAGCCCCCGACGCATCAGAAACAGTGTCCTGGAGGAAACAGAGCCGATTCCTCCCAGAGAGTGTTCCCAGAGGTGATCATCTGGAAGTGTCGGCACTTCAACAGGTTCAAATTTATGATCAAACTGGCAATGCGGCGGATATGGGCAAATGAATCAGCCGAGTAGCCCGCCGGTGAATACCTGGATAACCGCGATCAGGGTGACTATGAAGGTCATGAGAACACCGATGAAGACCAGGATTCGAAGCGGATGTTGCGATTGATCTTCCATTTGAATCCATTCCCCAAGAATCGAATTGAGTTCGATCACCGATCTGAACGAGCCAATGCCCTGTGTAGGACTCGAACCTACGACCCGCTGATTAAGAGTCAGCTGCTCTGCCAACTGAGCTAACAGGGCTGAGCGGGAAGTCTAACGCTGCTCGCAATCAGCCACAAGTCCGGGAGGAATCGACGTAGTCCCCCAGGCATAGGGCCAGGGTCCATCGGATCACCCAATGGACTGTGGATAACAGGCAGTGAGCCAGACACTCCAAGGGTCCTGAAGGACGCATGGGGTCGAAATCACTCCCTATCGCTCAGAGACCCCGGGGCTGATCGAATGTACAGATCGTCTGCGTTTCTGGAACACCGGAAATCAGTCCCTGGAATTCCCGAGCAAGTCACCACCACCCTGGCGGGTTCGTAGACGCTCCAAGACATTCAGCAGCCTTTGGAGAACCTGCACATCCCAGTTCATACTTCGGCGGATAGAGGCCAGTTGGCGTTCGGTGACAATCCGGCCAGTCGCTGGAACACCTTGCTTGCAATCTCAGCAGCTGATTCCAGCTGGGCCTGCTTCATGGCCCTGTCGAAACTGAAACGAACTGATCCATACGGGCGCTCATCAACCTGACAAGGCTGTCGACCGATCGCATTGATCACACTCGAGCCCTTGAGTGCACCCGATGAACAGGCGGAACCCGCCGATGCGCAGACGCCAGCCTCGGACAGGCCAAGGAGCATCAGCTCTGCCTCGATACCTGGAAAGCCGATGTTCGAGGTCGACCAGATACGGTCAGCCGATTCGGCATTGATGCAGCATTCCGGGATCCTTGCTTGCATGTGTTTCTCGAAGGTCCGCCGCATCGCCAGCATCTGCTCGTGCCCCGAACTCTCCAGCCAGAGTCTGGCTTCACGGCAGGCGACACCCAGACCGGCGATATCGGCCACGGACTCCGTACCTCCACGCCGTTTTCGCTCCTGACCACCACCGAGAATCATCGCGTGCAGTGGAAGGCCCTCACGCAACCAGAGTACGCCACTGCCCTTTGGTCCATGGAACTTGTGCCCCGCGAAGGAGATCATGTCGATGCAGCATGTCTCGAGATCAAGCGGCAACTTCCCGACCCACTGCGTGGCATCGCTGTGAAACGGAATACCGTGCTCCCGGCACATCGGCCCGATCGCCTCGATCGGCTGGATGACCCCCGTCTCATTGTTGGCCCACATGATGGACACAAAGGCGATCTCATCTGCACGACTTTGAACAAGCTCCCCAAAGGCCTCTACGTCAACGACGCCGTTGCTGTCGTTGGGCAACGTGACCACTTCATGGTCAAAGACCTCTGCCAGATCCTCCAGTTGTTCGCGTACAGCGGCATGCTCCACCGCGCTGGTGACCAGAAGAGGCTTCCGCCGCCAACGGGACATCGACCTCAAGCAGGTGTTGACCGACTCGGTTCCACCGCTCGTGAATATGATCTCGGATGGATGCGCATTGATCAGCGAGCAGACTTCTTCTCTGGCGAGATCAACCTCACGGCGAGCCATCTGACCAGCACGATGAATGCTGGATGGGTTCGCCCACACCTCGGTCATCACTCGGTTCATCTTCTCAAGCACTTGTGGGAGAGGACGAGTGGTCGCGTTCGAATCAAGATAGATCGGCAATGTGTCCGCAGACATCCACTCATTCTACACACCAGAACAAGCCAAACGGAAGCCTCTCCATCACATTCCTCTCATGTGCTGCCTCTATCAACGACAAGCGGCCCCTTCACGGGGCCGCTTGCCATTTCATAGTCGTTGACTCAAGTCAATGCGGCTGAGAGGAGTCGAACCTCCACGGGATATTACTCCCACTAGAATCTGAATCTAGCGCGTCTGCCAATTCCGCCACAGCCGCGGTGGATTGGGCGGGACATCGTACCCGTTAGGCACAGGAGTGCAACATCGGCCCATCCGATGGCCTCTGCTGGGTATTACTCACGCACTCTCAACTTCTGGTGATTCAGCTTCGGCCGAAACCTCGTCCGAAACCTCCGCCGATTCTCCAACACCCTTTTTGGCCAGAACCTTGGCCTTGATCTCATTGAAGAGATCGACATTCTCACGGATGAACGCCTTCGAGTTTTCACGCCCCTGACCAAGCCGAACCTCGCCATAGCTGAACCAGGCACCGGATTTGGCGACGATATCCTCAGCTACTGCCAGATCAAGCAAATCACCTGACGCACTGATTCCCTCGGTGAACATGATGTCGAACTCTGCATCACGGAAAGGTGGTGCGATCTTGTTCTTCACGACGCGGGCACGAACACGGTTACCAACATTCTGATCACCATCCTTGATGGCACCAATGCGGCGGATATCAATTCGAACAGATGAGTAGAACTTGAGTGCACGGCCACCAGGAGTCGTTTCAGGACTTCCGAACATGACCCCGATCTTCTCTCTGAGCTGATTGATGAAGACCACCGTCGTCTTGCTCTTGGCAATCGCACCAGTGAGCTTGCGAAGTGCCTGACTCATGAGCCTGGCCTGGAGACCGACATGGGTATCCCCCATCTCACCCTCTATTTCCGCCCTTGGAATCAAGGCAGCTACCGAGTCCACCACGATGATGTCGACCGCATTGGATCGAACCAGCATCTCGCAGATCTCCAATGCCTGCTCGCCCGTATCAGGCTGTGATACGAGAAGATCCGCCAGATTCACACCAAGTCGCTTGGCCCATGAAGGATCCAGTGCATGCTCGGCATCGATGAAGGCTGCCGTTCCACCGGCCTTCTGACTATGCGCCAAGGTGGTCAAAGCCAAGGTCGTCTTGCCGGATGACTCTGGACCGTAGATCTCTACGATTCGACCCTTCGGCACACCCCTGCCACCCAAGGCGAGGTCGAGACTGATTGTTCCTGTTGAAATGCCCGGGATAACTCGAATCTCGCCATCGAGCTTCATGATCGAGCCCGATCCGAACATCTTGTCGATCTGTCCCAATGCGCGATCCAGTGACTCCAGTCGCGCCTTTTCACCACCAGCACCCGTTCGCTTGGCCATCTTGCTTGCATCCTTTGCCTGGCGCTTTCCTTCGTTTGCGGATGTTCCCCGCTGCGCCTTGGAATTCACCTTACCACGCCCCACCGAAGCCGCTGCGCCGCTGGTTGCTGTTCCATTTTTTCCTGCCTTCGCTGCCTTAATCATTTGGAGTCCTTTCCACACTGTCGACCGGGCCTGGCCCTCTCTGGGCTCCTCATCCACTCCACCAGAGGAGCAGAACCGCTTCATTGCCTTGTGCCGACCGGCTCTTTCAAGCCATATCTTCTGTTTGGTTTTCGTACGGGTTTCGCATGATGCCGTCTCTCATCGGATCCGGCAACATCTGTTCGGTATATTTTAGGATCTTTTTGCCCTCAACCCCGTTGAGAGGCCAAAAAAGGCACCCGTAACCCGAACAACCTCACGCCTCAAGCGGAGGAGCCTCCCAGAAGGGCGTAGGAGGCTTCCAGAGAGACATGTCCAGCTTGGACAAGTACTCAGTCGTTTCCCGCAGACCGTCCTCCAGGGGCACCACAGCCTCCCAGCCGAGGCGTTCAGTCGCCAGCGTCAGATCTGGCTTGCGGCGAGCCGGGTCATCAGGCGGCAGTGGCTTTCGGACGATGCTCGAGCTGCTACCGGTGAGCCTGATCACCAGTTCGGCCAGCTCCAGGATGGTTCGCTCGTGGGGATTGCCGACGTTCACGGGGCCATGGAAATCCGCCGGCGAATTCATCATTCGCACCAGTGCCTCGATCATGTCGCTGACGAAGCAGAAGGACCGGGTCTGACTGCCGTCTCCGAAGACCGTGATGTCATCCCCGGCGAGCGCCTGACGGATGAAGTTGCTCACGACTCGTCCATCGAACGGATGCATGTTCGGACCGTAGGTGTTGAAGATACGAACGATCTTGACATCGACGCCGTGCTGGCGGTTGTAGTCGTACATCAATGTCTCTGCCGCTCTTTTCCCTTCGTCGTAGCAGGATCTGCGACCGATCGGGTTCACGTTGCCGTTGTAATCCTCGCGCTGGGGAGAGATCTCCGGATCCCCATAGACCTCGCTGGTGGAGGTATGCAGCAGTCGAATTCCCTTGGCCTTGGCCATGCCCAGCATGTTGATGATTCCGACCACGGAGGTCTTCATCGTGCGGACGGGGTTGTACTGATAATGCCCCGGGGCGGCGGGACAGGCCAGGTTGTAGATGGCGTCGATGTCATCGAGATACAGGGGCTCGACGATGTCGTGTTCGATCACCTCGAATTCCGGTCGTTCCATCAGGTCGGCGATGGTTTCCCGCTGACTGGTCGCGAAACTGTCCGCACAGACCACGCGGTTGCCTTCATCGAGCAGTCGCTTGCAGAGATGGGAGCCCAGAAAGCCTGCTCCACCGGTTACGAGAATCCTCTGTGCCATATCGCTGATAGCCTCCCTTTCAGAGAAACTACGTTCTACCAGAAACCACGCTCGGAGTCCTGCGGGAAATCCACTGAACACGGATCATGAAAACGCAACGAAACATCATCGGCATCATGAGCGGCACCAGCCTCGACGGGATCGATGCCGCCATGGTCGAGGTGCATGGTGTCGGTCTGGATATCGTCGTCACTCCGGTACGCCACTGCTCATGCATAATCGGATCCGCGGCAGAGGCGCTCGCGGCCATGGCTCACGATGAACCGATGAAGACCTCGACATGGGCCACCGCCCGCGTCGCGTTCTCGAAACAATGCGCCCAACTGGCCAACGAGTGCGCCAGCGGAACACCGGCGGACCTCGTCGTCGTGCATGGACAGACCGTCCATCACGCACCACCATCATCGATTCAACTGATCAATGCCGCCGTCATCGTCCAGCAGACGTCCTCCCCCGTACTGCACGATCTTCGGGCGGCCGATCTGGCGGCCGGGGGCCAGGGAGCCCCCATCACACCACTGGCCGACTGGATCCTGTTTCGAGATCCCGAGCCCACCACGGTCCTGAACCTGGGCGGATTCTGCAACTTCACCGCGTTGCCGTCCGATCAGGGAGGCGTTCACGACCTTGAGGGAATCGTCGCCGGGGACATCTGTGCCTGCAACCAACTCCTCGATCGTGCCGCACGAAGCCTTCTGGATCTCGACATGGATCCCGAAGGCAGTCATGCCGCACGTGGCCGATGCCAGCCGGATGTCTCCAGAAAGATCGTCGATCGACTCAAGGAACAGTTCGATCAGAACCGTTCCCTTGGCAGTGGCGATGAAGGCCATGACATGCTCGAGCTACTCGAATCCATCGTCGATGCGAAGGATGCACTGGCCACCCTCGTGGATGCAGTCGCCACCACCATCACTGATTCGATACCCGCCGACGGACAACGACTCCTTCTGGCTGGCGGCGGAGCTTTCAATGAACATCTGGTCCACTCGATCAGAAGCCGATGGAAGGGCCACGTCGCCTTGACCAGCGAACAGGGCATCGACGTTCAGGCAAGGGAAGCCATCGCCATGGCCACACTCGGCGCATTGGCGATGGATGACATCCCCATCACCCTACCTCAGGTCACCGGCCGTGGAACACGTGTCGCCCGCGACGGCTGCCTGACGACGACCGTCGCTCGAGACCATTGAAGTATCGAGCCCGATCCAGCATCAGACGCCGTAGAGCGGTCGCAGCTTGTCGTTGAGATGCGCGACGAGTGGTGCCGACTCCAGTGGACGACCCGTCACCCTTTCGCATAGCTCGCCGGCACGGTAGCGACGTCCATGTCGATGGATGTTGGTTCTCAACCAGTCGAGCAGGCCGGAGAACTCGCCCTTCTCGAACTGCGAGTACATGTCCGGCATGTCCGCCATAGCCTTCTCGAAGAACTGGGCACAGTAGAGATTGCCGAGCGTGTAGGTCGGGAAGTATCCGAGCGAACACATCGACCAGTGGACGTCCTGCATGCAGCCACGAGCATCGTCGGGCACCTCGATGCCAAGATAGTCCTTGTACTTGGTGTTCCAGGCATCGGGAATGTCAGCGACAGCCAGATCACCACGCATCAGGGCGCGTTCCATCTCGAAGCGAATCATGATGTGCATGTTGTAGGTGGCTTCATCGGCCTCGACCCGGATGAAGTCGGGCTTGACGATGTTGGCCCCTCCGTAGACATCCTCGAAGCTCAGGGAAGCGACCGAGTCACCGAGTACTTCCTTCATCATGGGATGACACCATTTCCAGAAGGCCTCGGAACGGCCCACCTGGTTCTCCCACATGCGGCTTTGCGACTCGTGGATGCCCAGGGAGATCGAGTTGCCCATCGGGGTTCCGATATGGGCTTCGAGCAGCCCCTGCTCGTAGAGACCGTGACCGGTCTCGTGCATGGTGGATCCAAGCGCGTCGTTGACGTTGTTCTCATGGAAACGAGTCGTCATACGGACATCGTTGCAGTGCGAACCACCACAGAATGGATGAGTCGAGACGTCGAGACGACCACGGTCGAAATCGAATCCGAGTTGAGCCGCCACCTTCTCGACGAACAGCTTCTGCTTCTCAACCGGCACCTTCACTTCGTTGAAGGCATTGCTGGGAGACTTGCTGGATCCCATCAGATCATCGAGCAGAGCCTGGAGTTCCTTGCGAAGCGGAGTGAATACGGACTCCACCTCCGCAGCGGTGCACCCTGGCTCGTAATCCTCGGCCAATGCATCCCACGGCTCCCCGGATGGATCCCACCCATAGCACTTGGCCTTTCGCTTCATGAGATCGACAACCTGCTCGAGACTGCCCTTGAAGAGACTGAAGTCGGATGCCTTGCGAGCATCCGCCCAGCAGTGCATGGCGCTGGAACTCAAGGCCGCCTCCTCCTCGACGAGTGCCGCGGGCAGACAGGTCGCCCGGTCGTATCGCCGACGAATCTCCCTGATGTTGACCGCCTCGACCGATTCCGGATCGGACGTGAGATCATTCTCCGCTTCGCATCCAGCCAAGGCCTCTCCGGTTGCAGGATCCGTGAAGGATTCATGGGCAAGACGGGACAGCACGGCCAGCTGGGCGCCTCGGTACTTCACGCCACCGGATGGCATGAAGGTCTCCTGATCCCATCCGAGGATTCCGGCGGAACTACCGATGAGCCCCGCTTCCTTCACTCGCTCGAGGAGCTGCTCGTAGGCAGGATGTGTCGTCTTGGTGGTCTCTGTAGCAGTGGTCATTCCAGGCCCTCCTGATGCATCAGTGCAAATAGTTGAATCGAGGGGATGATCATAGCATCCACCCGAGTTCCCATGAAATGAAACAGGGGCCGGCCTGATGGCCGACCCCTGCAAATAGGACTGTTCTTCGAAGGATCGATCACTTCTTGGAAGCGGGCATCCGTTCTTCAAGGACCTGGATCACCTCGACCGCATTGGCATCGCTGCGAACGCGTGCCAGATCAAGTGCGGACTGGCCGGATGACGAGACCACCTCGATGTCCGCACCATTGTCCAGCAGCAGTCTGATCTTCTCGGCGGTACCACCGTTGTGTTCAGCGGCACGCAGAAGGGCCGTCTTGCCGTTGCGGTCCTTGGCATTGACATTGGCCTTCGCATCGACGAGCGCCCTCATGCCCTCGAACTTGCCGGTCTGTGCCGCATGCATGATCGGTGTACCACCATCGACGGAATCACGCGCCTCGATGTCGGCACCGGCCCGGACGAGAATCGGAATCGAATTCGAATCACCGACTGCGGCCGACCAGATCAATGGGGTGTATCCAGTGGCGGCACCCTTGGTCTCCAGTTCGGCTCCGGCATCCACGAGCACCTGGACGCAGTCGGCGTTTCCGAATGCGGATGACCAGGCCAGAGGCCCACCGATCACGAGATCGCGGGCATTCACGTCAGCACCGTTGTCGAGGAGCATGACGAGGATCTTGGGGTTCTTCGAAGTACCACCATGCATGAGGGCCGTTCGCTTGACACGGTCGGTCGCATCGACCTCCGCACCCGCCTCGAGCAGAATCCTCACCGCTTCAGAGTTGCCGTTCTTGGCGGCGATGCCCAGCAGAGTGACACCGGATGAATCCTTCTCATCGACGTCGGCCTTCTCTTCAGCCAACCGCTTCTGCAGTTCGGCATGTCGACCCTGTCTGACAAGCGTCGACATGTCGGCGACTCTCGGAGCGGCCGTGGGGACATTGGTGTCGCCCTTGATGCCCTTTGACTTCTTGTCACCGTTGCTCTGTCGCTTCTCGCGGATGCGACGCTGGATCTCGGCTCGCTGCTCACGATTCAGGTCGACCACGGTGAAGAACTGGTTGCAGCGATCATGACCCTCGAAGTAGAAGGTCAGCTTTGCGTTTTCAGCGTTGTTCCACCACTTGTCCCAGTCGACCACCACTTCATGTCGAGTGGCGGCATCAGCGGGGACAGTCTTGAGGACATCCGGAATCGAGCGAGTGATCTTGAATGGCTTCTCATCGATGGATTCAAGGACGATGACGCCCTCGGGATTCTTGTCGATGCCGAGCTTGTCCGGCGTCATCTTCACGAAGGAGATCGATTCCCCCTGCACTGGAACACGCAACTGCGGGTAGCCGTCGATCGTGAAGGTCACTGTCTTGTTGAGCTTGCGGGCAGTCGGGCCGCCCCGCATCCTGACCTTGACGTCAGTCGTCTCGCCGGGACCCAGGACCGTGTTTCTCTGGAAATCAGCAGTCGTGCAACCACAGGATGCCTTCGCGGAACGAATGGTCACCGGCTGGGCGCTGGAGTTTCGAAGTGTGACCATGGCCTCCTTGGTCTCGGTCGTGGAGAACTCCCCCAACTCGATGACTTCAGGATCGGCGATGATCACCTGCTCGGTCAGGACGGCACCATCGCTTGGTGGCCCCGTGGGTGTCAACATCATCGGAGGAGTGCCTGGATTGACCTTGGTGGGATCCGCCTTGGCAGGCTCTCCCGGCTCCTGAGCGGCGGCTGATACGGCCGCGAGTCCAGCAATCATGAGAAGGATGAACACCTTCATGCTCGATGTAAGACTGAGTTGCATGACACACTTTTCCTCTGTTTGCCTGTGACCATGAATTGGCACAGAACGTGGTTTTGAGCGTTTTCTCGGACGAAACCCGTATCGAAATCGGGCTTTGATCGGTTCGAACGGACAACTACCTCGACCTGGATTAGAACTCCGAAGAACCGGAGACCTACCACGTCTCACGAACAAGCTCCTCGGAACACATCAATGGTAGCCGAAAGAATCCTTGTCGGTTCGGAGCAATCGGGCTATTGAGCCAACGATTCAAATGTGGGCTTTATTGTCGGAAACCCTGCTAATTTTCGTGTTATCGGATCTTTACAAGTCAAAAACCCGATTCCTGCCGTCCCGTAAGAACGTCGGTGATGGCCACGGAAAGCAACCGCCATCAAGTCGGGCTATGCTCCGCCATTCAAAGGGCCAAATCATGAGCAGCAACGAGATACCGGAACACATCCAGAAGCCTCATATCCGCCGAGTCCACCCCATTCCGGGGCAGGATCAAAGCGGCCGGCCGATCGTCCAGCTGAGAGATCCCTTCATGCTCGCCAGAGATCGAATGCTTGGCGTGCCTGTCCAGGCCATGCAGGCGATCCAGATGTTCGATGGCGAACATACGCTTCAGGAGATCGCCGATTCAATCAAGCGAACCCTCGCCGACATCGAGACGCTCGCCAGGAACATGGATGAGGCTGGACTGCTCTGGGGGCCTCGCAGCGAGGCTCTGGAGGCATCCCTGAAGCAGGAGCTTGAACGCATGGGACATCTGCCCATGCGTCACAGCAGGGTCCTGGGCGAGACGGAAGAGGATGCCAGAACGAAGCTCAGGGAATGGATGCACCAGACGGAAGATCCTGAAATCACTGGTGTGATCAGGGGACTGGTTGTTCCGCGACTGGATTTCAACGCCCTCTACCCGGTCTATGCCGGTGCCTACCACACGGTGCTCAACCAGAAGATCGATCATGTCCTCATCCTTGGATGCAACCAGTCAGGTCTGGGCGAAGGTGTCATCCTCACCCAGCTGGGGCTTCAATCCCCACTTGGCATTCTTCCAGCCGATGCGGACTTCATCGAGGCGCTCACCGATCGCCTTGGCAAGGATTGCCTCCGGGATGAACTGGATCACATGACCGAACATGGACCTGAAATGCAGGCGCCATGGATTCAGGACTGCCTCAGTGAACCAACCCCCGTCACAGTGGCACTGGTCCCGGATCCATTGACTCAACCAGCGGATCAATCCGGAGATCTTGTTTCGAACAAAGCCTTTGCCGAAGCGGTCAGGGAAGTCATCGGCACCATCGGCGGTCGCACCCTCGTACTGGCTGCCGTTGATCTGAGTTCGGTGGGGCCACAGGTCGGTGAACCTCGTCCAGTTGATGACCAGCGACGATTTGATGTCGAACGGCATGACCGAGAAATGCTTGGGACGTTTTCCAATGGTGACCCAGACGGTTTTCTCGACGAGGCACGTCGAACTCGCAACCCGACCAGATGGTCCGGCATTGGTCCGATGTCAACACTTCTTGAAATACTTGAGGATGCCCAGGTAGAGCTGATCGACTATCGACAGATGATGCTGGACGACAAGGGCTCGGCCATGATCAGCGAAGCCTGCCTTTCCATCACATGATTGCCGTTGTCCAACGAGTGTCGAAGGCTGCAGTGACGGTTGAAAAATCCGACTACGAGGCCCACATCGAACATGGCTTGATGATTCTTCTGTGCATCGAACAGGAAGACACATCGGATAAGGCCGACTGGATGGCTGCGAAGATCGCCAATCTGCGTGTATTCGAAGACGATCAACAACGTTTCAATTTATCTATTAACGATGTTGGCGGATCCATCCTGCTGGTGAGCCAGTTCACGCTGGCTGGAGACTGCTCGAAGGGCAATCGTCCGAGCTTCATGAACGCTGCAGCACCCCCTGATGGGCAGAAACGCTTTGATCAGGTCAAAGAACTGCTGAAGCAGCAACATGAGATCCATGTTGAATGTGGCCGTTTCGGGGCTTCGATGCAGGTCGCGATTGTCAACGAAGGCCCAGCCACGTTCATACTGAACAGATGAGCCTCCTGGCAAAAAAAAAGAGAGCCCGATGTTGCAAAGCAACAAACGAGCTCCTTGTGGGGGGGGCAATGTTGTGTGAGACAGTTGTCTCTGGAATGTATTTCGTCCGATCGTCCCTGAAGGTTCCCGACTTAATAAAAAAAACTCAGTCGGTCATCTAAACGATCATTGAAGCTTTGCCATGACCTGCTGCATATCACTCCAAACCTGATTCCTTACTTCCGAGGTGTATTGCCTCAGCAGGTAGGCCGGATGGAATGTCGGCATGACATCGATTGAACGTTCATCACACTTCCATTGACCCCATGTACCTCTCAGACGGGAGATAGGTTCAGTCGAATCAAGAAGAAAATGAGCGGCAGGCCCCCCAAGTGCCACAATCACTCGTGGCTGGATGATCTTGATTTGCTCAACCAGGAAAGGTGAGTGGTCGGCAATTTCGTTGGGCAACGGGGCTCGGTTCTCCGGCGGCCTGGCCTTGAGAACATTGGCGATATAGGTCTGCTCGCGCGTAAACCCCATCGCCTTGATGATGTCATCGAGCTTTCTTCCTGCAGCTCCAACGAATGGCCTGCCCTCTCGATCCTCATCGGCTCCCGGGGCCTCGCCCACGAACATCAGATCAGCATGCGGGGCCCCTTCCCCGAAGACCGGCCGAATAGCACTTTCCAATGACTCACTCAAGGGAAAAACACTACAAAATCGCGTTTCAAGGCTTTCCAAGAGTTGTTCACGACTTTTGGAATTAACTATCGACTTTTCGTCAGGGGTCGATATTGTTCTGAATCTGTTGGGGATAAACGTAGACCCAAACAAAAACTCAGTTTCAAGGATCTGGCGTGCCCTCGCCCTCAATTGTCTGGAACTACTTGTCATGGCTCAACATCTAGAGATTCAACGTGATTTCTTGGTGATCGGAATATGCAAATTGTTCAAGCCTATTCAGAAATCTGGCGATTTGATACTTGAACACTCGCCAGAAAAGGCAACAATGCCCCCCATCTTCTTGGGAGGGAAGAGAAGGAGAAGCTCGGATAATCGAGAATTCCGGAGGACTAACAGATGAGCTTTACTTCACGATCGACAACCAGCCTTCAAGCGTATCACACGCTTCTTTACCGCGTACCTCTGCACCCCGAGTTCTTCCGTATCGAGGCTCGTGAGAAATCCTCTCACAGCAACTACGGATTCGAATCCTGGCTGTTCAAGGGTGGGCATGCCTTCAGGTTCGAGCTAGACGATCTGAATGTCACCGAAATCGTGACACCAGAGCCGGGCATCATTCCTGAGCGAGGTCTCGTTACCTCACTTCCATGTGCCGGCGAGAAGGATCACGAATCCGAAATCGCCGATCGCGTCACCTATGTGACTTCGATCCAGACGGAAACACTCTCAGACCATCTCTATCAAGGCACCTATCGCGAGATGCTTGATCATGGACGAATGAGCGAAGGTCTTCTTCAGGTATGGGAAGAGGGCGGACCACCGAATCTTTCATTGGTCGAACACCAGCGGTATGCCGACGAGGTTCATATCCAGGGATATCACCTGCGAAGCGATTGCCTCATGGTGCTGAGAACCCAGTCCATCTTCCAGATCGGTTGCGCAGCCAATACCGATGAGGATTCGGACGAAGGCAACTGAGACCAACAACTGAACGTTTAGAAGACCCTCCATGATTCTCATGGAGGGTCTTTTCATTCGTATTGGAATAACTCTGGAGAACGAAGGTTGATCTGATCAAATTCGATCGCTGCCATCCGGAGCCAGCGTGCCTGGTATCAGACCCGGATACCAGATCGTGTCCTCCTCCAGTCCATCACACGCACGACGCATGAGCAGGTAGATCCTGGTCCAGGCCGCACAGAGATAGCTGAATACCCAGCTCAGGACCAGAAGGATCACAATCGACTCCCAGAACCCGATGAACCAACCTGTCGCCGAACCCCACCATGAACCGCCACCGGGCGATGGCTTTTCAATGCTGGAGAAGATCTCGATCGCCCCACCGGCACCATCCATCGTGGAGTTCCAGGTCCAGAAGCCCTGAAGCCCCGCCGTCGTTGAAAGCGCCGCATTGGCCAAAGCCAACACAAGGACCAGCCCGAGACCAAGACCTATCAGACCCATTCCGATGTAGAGAATCAAATGCAGTGGCCTGCTGATCATGTAGGAGAAGGCTCTTTGCATCGCATCCCCCCCATCGCAGTTCTCCACCGCGACCGCAGGGATGAGCATTCCCCCAGCGGCACCATACGCAAACAGCAGCAGCACGATCCCAAGCCCGATCATAAGACTGACGCCGTAGAAAACCGAGACGAGCAGATTCAGTACCGGGACGTTCATGAGCAGACCCACGACCAGCAGAACAGCAGACAATCCTGCCGCCATCACGAGTGGGATAAGAACACTCGAGTAGAAATTGATGAATCTCGCCGTTGCGTATTCACACGCTTCCAACGGTCCACAACGCTGGCCTCCCGCCGCCATCAAAGTCTCCATTCGACACATGGCGCCTCCGAAGATGGAGATCAGGAGAAGACTCCACAGGCCCATGAACAGCATGAACCACCACTGCCCGTGTATCCACAGACGCCTTGGCGTCTGCCAGGCGAGATCGATTCCGGCATTGACGATGCTGACGGCTGACAGTTCAAGCGTCCCCTCGGCAATGGTCGCCAGTTGAAGACCAATCCAATCGACCGTCGCCTCGAAGGGGCCTCGCCCACGCGTTCCGTTGACGGCCTTGAAATCACGAATGAACGCCTCCATCCGCTTTCCCTCGATCGCACCCGGGGTCGCATACATCTCCCGCATTGCAGAGAAGACCTGATGAGGACTGGTCGGCTCGTCTATCTGGAGCTCGAGATTCGTCCACTTGTCCGCCGCACGCCTGATTGATCGTTGCTGACTGACTGTCAGCTCTCCATCCCATGGAGACGCCATCAGACCTTCAGGGGGAACCGGTGTTCCGATCGCGTCCCATAACTGGCCACCCAACGCAATCATGGCGATGAAGAGCACGGAAAGCGCCAATCTGCCTGGCTGGAGGGAAGTCCCGATGGCCTTGAGAACACGACCGAAACGAAGGACTTTGCCGAATTCCATGTCGTCAACAGTAATGCGATGAACATCGCGTTCCATGGGAATCTCCTGTGTTGAGTTCAGGGGCATCATCACCACAGAACGATCTCGAAGCAAGCCGCCGGATACTGGAGGCTCGCAGAGGCCCGGAAAACCCGATCACGGCACGATGGCCCATGGTGGCGATCCCGTCCAGACGAGACGATTCAGGTTGAGAACTTGTCGCGCGTTCGAACATTGAAAAGGGTTCGACGCATGGTCCTCTTGAGATTGTCGACGAGACCCATGCTCTGGATTCTCTGGAGATTCCCATCTCGCAGAGATGGCATGAAGTCGGACTCCACACCCATGAACGAATACATGAGATCGAGATAGGGCTTGCCAAGAAAAATCATCGACTCGTAGGAGGAGATGTACCAGGGATATTCCATGGACATGACCTGGAGCATGATCTCACGAGCACGGCCCGAATGCCGCTTGACCTCGTAGGAACCACGTCGCATGAATCGGCCTCTTCTGGAATATTCGGACAAGGTGATGTCTCGTGTCGTCAGAATGAAGTGGAGATCATGTGATTCCGAGTAGTCACGAACCCACTGATTGACATCCGCGAAGGTCGCCTCGGGCCCTGAAGGCAGGGAGACGTGCCAGACGCGATTCCCCTTGTCATCCTCCCATTCCTCGGAGCGCTCCGAATCGAACGGGACATTGAGAAACACCTGCGCGCAAATTCTCGCCGTGAGCGTACTCCCGGAGCTTTCGGGGCCTATGACGAAGAAAAACTTGGGTTTCACCATGTATTCCTGTTGAACAAGAAGGAATGAACGAACACTTCAAGGCGGTTGACCAGCACATGAGTATACCAACCAGCCGTGCTCTTCAGAAGCTACCACTCACCCCTACTTGCTCGTGAGAGAAGCTCATCGGGGTCCCAGGGCATGGCACCTTCAGGAAATGCCGGATGAAGCAAGGGAGCGATGGCCGCCACATCCTTGGCTGTCCTGTCGAGAATGTATTGAACAGTGCCCAGGCTGGGCGGCTCAAGGCTTGTGGTGGACTTTTTCATCACCGACGCCTTCAGTCCTGTTCGAATCGAAACGGGGAGATACGGTCTGATCATCTTTCGGTAGAGAGCCGAGGAGGTGATCGATCTGCTCAAACCGGTGTTGAGAAGCTTGCCTTTACTGACATTCGCCGACGATTCTGATCGGACGAGATCCGGCCGAGGCGACAACCCCAGGAATCGCTGCACTGCTGCGGCCATGTTCCTCCTGTCGCCCATGTAGGACTCGAAATGGAGAACCATGATCCTGTCTTCGCTGAATCTCTCCAACCACGGTTCGAGTTGTTGACGGTACAAGGTGTATTCGATCAACTCCGGAATCTGCTTCACCGCCTTGTTGATATCAGGATCAACAGCCCCACCACCATCGAACATGTGCTGATGATGAGAGCGAATTCTGGCGACGGGTTCACGGACGATGTAGATCACACGGAGATCGGAACCCAGAAGTTCATGTGCTCGCCCGGCCGATCCCGAATGCTCTGGAAGCATCGAATAGTACGTAGACGCCTCGAAGGCGATCTGGCCAGATGCACATCGCCTGAAATTCCGCTCGTAGGCAGCTCGACCTTCTGGAGTCAGAACCTCGTCATGATTGAGATTCCCGGGCTCCTTGCGATCCGGAACCGAGATCCCTGGATGGGTCGCGAGATCCGAATAGAGCGTCGTCGTACCCGATTTCATGGCACCAATGATGAGAAATGACGGCAAGGTCATGCTGACAGGCGTTTCCCGTTGAAAGATCCAGTTGATCCTGACACGCTAATAAATCCTGAATATGGACACGGAATTACATTCTATCTGGCAGGCAAACGTAGGATTCTTACAGAACGTCGGAACAAAGTCGTTCATCGAAGCGAATCTACATTGGGTTCCGATACCCCAAAACCCGCCTTGTTGTCACTAAAACAGCTTTTTTCTTGATTGCACTCCTCCCGGAAGTACATTTCTACGAGCTGAATAGTTCAGAAGGTTTTTACAGGTCAGGCATCAATGAACGTGAAGTACCAGACATTCTTTGCTGCGATCGCACTTGCCATTGGAGGCGTGGCCCAGGCTGACGAGAAGCCTGAGATCGATGTCCTCATTCTGGCCGGCCAATCCAACATGGTCGGCGGCGCGAAGGTGATCGACACGCCAGCCCATCTTCAGGAGTACGTTCTGGAGAACCCCGCCATTCTTCAGAGATCATGGATCAATGGCGAGGATTGGGATGATGACTGGCACAACCTCGAGCCAAGAGGACAATGGCTGGGTCCTGAGATGATGCTTGGTCACGTCCTTTCCGATGCATTGCCCGGACGACAGTTCGCTTTCATGAAAGTCGCCTACAACGGAACGAATCTCGGATGCAGCTGGGATCCCGATGGATGCGGCCAGAATCTGTATCAGCAGATGTGCGAGCTGGTCGATCTCTGGGAGGAACAGCTCGAGGACATGGGCTGGGATCCCAACTTCGTTGGCTTCATCTGGGTTCAAGGCGAAGGAGATTGCTCCGCCGAATGGGCGGCCAAGCGATACGATGAGAATCTCGAACAACTCTTCAGCGGTGTCAGATTCCAGACGGGCAATGCCTCGCTCGCATGCGTTGCCGCCAAGGTCAATCCAATAGGAAAGTCCGAGGGTTCATATCTCTACAAGGACATCTATCACGCGGCTGTCGATTCCGTCGTGGCTGCTGATGGCAACGCTGCAGCCGTGAACTGCAAGACGGTCGCGTTGCGTGACGACCTGGTCCACTTCTCTTCAGAGGGAATGCTGGAGGTGGGTGCGGCCCTTGGAGATGCCTTCCTGGCCCTGGATCCATTCGACACCGGTACGGAGACGCCATGCCGATCGGACATAAACAACAACGGACAAGTCGAGATCATGGATCTCCTTGTTCTCCTTGGGGACATCGGCCCCTGCCCATGAATCTCGAAACGATTGGCAGTCGGTTCGAGAGTTTGAGAATTCTCTGACGCTCATCCCGCTCAAGCAGCAGGAAGAAACTGCTGGGCATGCACAGCATTCCAACGAGAAGAACTGAGCCGATCAGCCATTCCCATGTCCATTCCGTGATGCTCGCCATCAGGACGACACCCACCAGAGCAGGCACGAAAGCGGCCATGAGTGGCCTGACAAGTATGTTCCACCACCAGGTCAACATGCTGATATCCACGAGCTTGACGATTCGGCGAGGCATCAGCACACCGAAGAAGATCAGCTGGCACAACAGTGTGATGCCTGAAAACACGAGTGACACATTCGGATCCTCGGTGATTCCCGCTACGGCATAGAGCATGATCAACGCAGCCGAGACCGAGAGGATGAACTTGAGAATGCCCGCTGCGAAGAGAATCCCGAAATATTTCTTCACAAGACCCATTCCATAGAGGAACTTCGATGCGGCCGTCACCGACTCGAGGAAGATTCCTCCGATCAGCAGCATGGAAAGCATTCCCCAGACAAGATCGACCGCTTCCTCGTAGGGCATTATCTCAAGCAGCGATGCATCGTGCTTCAGACGGCTCCCGAGCCAGAGATCTATCAACGGCCTGAAGAAGATGACGATGAGCGTGGTCGAAAGCAGCATCACTCCCGAGGTGATTCTGGATACCGTCAGCATCGCCTTGATATTGGTCTGCCGGTTTCCCCGCTCATGGATATCGGCCGCAATCGCGACAGTCCCGACGAATACCTGGGATCCAAATCTTCTCGCATAGCCTCTGAGCTGATTAACGATCGCGTAGATGCCGTTGTAGATGCTTCCGAAGACGAGGTTGAGAAGATAGTTGTCCAGAACGAAGAAGTTGAAATTGGTGAAAGGCTGAGCTGCCGTCATGCCACCAAGTCTGAGAAGACGACCCATCACCGAACGATCGAGAAGAGACCAGTCAATGCGGGCCTCCTTCATCACATGACGCGAGACGAGGACTCTCGCAATCGCATGGAAGAACTTGAGCACCATGCGAATCAGGACGAAGGCCGCGAAGATGTTCCATCCGAAGGGCAACATGGCCAGACCGAACGAGACGAGGTCCAGCCATCGACGAATGGTCAGATCCGCGTTGTAGAGAATGGGACGCTGGCACACGAGAAACAGGGACAATGAAGGCGAGGTGACGATCATCATCACGATGATCACCGCTTCGGTGGCGATGGCCAGTCGCAGATCGAACAGCTGATCCGGTTCGAAGTTGAGAATGGCGTCCGGGTACAGGACGATCACGACTGTGCAGGCCAGGAGAAAGACCGCCAGCACCAGGAGCAATCCAACTGAGTTCGTGACGATCTGTGACGTCGATCCGACTGAATCCGATTCCCGAACCTCCGATATGGACTTCACCAGGGTGGACGTCACGGCGGAGCGAAATGGAGCCACCATGGCATTGGCCATCTGCTGAACGAGCATGAAGAGACCGAACAGCCTGAAGCCGAATGTCTGGATGAGCAATGGAATCAAGACGAAGCCGACAATCATCAGCAGCCCTGTCCTCATCCAGTTGGAGCAGATGAAGAGAATCAGGTTGCTGCTGGTTCTGCGGCGAGGCGTTGAATCGCTCAAGAGGCAATCCCCTGATAAACCGTGACATCACATCCAAGGGTCGAGGCCCTGCATCGAATGGGATCCCACGGAACTCCCATCGGGCATTCTCCTTCGACTCGAGAAGTACCCGCAGCCTCTCAGTGTAGATACTTCAAGGGATGGGTGTCACTTGTGATGATCAAGCCATGGTGTCTCGTCTTCGAAAACCGACGATTGCTCTAGAATCATCTCGATGGCGTCCTCCATTCTCATCATGCTTCTACTCGCCATTTTCCTGCTGGCCGTCCTCTACTCGTCGGTGGGACACGCCGGCGCATCCGGGTATCTGGCCGCGATGGCGTTGGTAACCCAGATGCCTCAGGAAGAGATGAAGGCGGTTGCACTGACACTCAACATCTTCGTTGGCGCCATTGGAAGCTGGCGTTTCATCCGGGCGGGTCATTTCGACTGGGGAGCCTTCTGGCCATTCGCACTTCCAGCCATTCCGATGGCATTCCTAGGCGGGCTGTGGCAACTACCGCCCAACGTTTTCAAACCTTTGATTGGTCTAGTACTGATCTTCTCCGCACTCATCCTCATCATCAGAGTCTGCCGGACAAGCGGCTCGATCACGAATCCGACTCCACAAGAGGAAGAGCGATGCTCACTACCTCCGCTTCCTGTGGCCATTGTCTCAGGTGGCATACTGGGATTGATGGCCGGACTCACAGGAACAGGCGGTGGGATTTTCCTCTCACCGCTTCTCCTGATCATGAGCTGGACGGACTCCAGGAGAACGGCGGCAGTCGCGATCGTTTTCGTACTGGTGAACTCATTGGCTGGACTCGGAGGCGTCGTCGCCGACATGCCAACACTTCCGTCCGAGTTGCCGTTTTACATCGTCGCGGCGACATCAGGCGGACTGCTCGGGTCCTGGCTGGGCGCCCGCAAGCTCCCGGGCAACGGAATCAGGCTTCTTCTGAGCGTGGTGCTGCTGGTGGCGGCCTTCAAGATGTTGCTGACGGCCAATGGCGACGAAGGTCGATCCATGTCGCCCGGACCTGCCGTATCGTCTCAATCGGGCATTTCGTAGCTGAACTGATCCAGCTCCCAACCGAACATCTTTCGAACCAGATCTTCAGTCTCGGAATCGTAGAATTCTCGAATCGATCTGTCGTTCTTGCGAAGGCCGGTCTTGAATTTGGGAAGATCCCCGGAATCGAACTCGATCGAGAGGTGACGGCACACGTCGCGTATTCCACCATCGAGATCTTCAAATCTGATGTAGTAATCGAGACATTCCTTCTGGTCGATCAGGTACGTCCCCTGATCGTTGACGGTACCTCCCAGACGGATCCATGATCTGAACTTCTCGATATCGGTGTTGCCCGACACACGATCAAATGCATTGCCTATGCCCGTCAGCCTCGTGATCAAGCTACGACCCTTGCGGGAAATCGAATAGCCGTTCTGCTTTCGTTTCTCCAACCAGTAGAAGAGCGAGACGAGCTTGTCGAATGGATTTCGAATGACGGTGAACTTGTAGTAGTCATCCCAGATCTCGCGACCGATCTGATCCCTGATCTCCTTGGCGGACATGTGGTTTCGCCATGTCGATGATTTCGCATTGGGACCCCGGTATCCAATGATGCCA
The DNA here is from genome assembly GCA_002364555.1 of Phycisphaerales bacterium UBA3158. Lineage (GTDB taxonomy): Bacteria > Planctomycetota > Phycisphaerae > Phycisphaerales > SM1A02 > UBA1668. The sequence continues at coordinate 30,717 of DEYM01000042.1, forward strand.
CTTTCGGTAACAGATTCCTCACGACGATGACTGGCTTCCCATGTGCCCTCAGGAACGCAATATCTCTCGAAGAACGATTCCACCGAAGTACCAGCGGTCTTCTTGCCCTTCGTGACGATGAATTTCTTTCGATGGCTTACGAGCATGGCCTTCACGATACTCAAGTGGGCCAAAGCCCGCGGTGCATGTCCTGAAAAGACAAAGGGCCAGAGGTGGGAACCTCTGGCCCTTTGTACTGGAAAGCTCCCCCGGCTGGACTCGAACCAGCGACCTAGCGGTTAACAGCCGCTCGCTCTACCAATTGAGCTACAGGGGATTTCAGGGGTCTGATTCCAGACCCGAGCCCCTAGGATACCGATCCTGAGCTGGTGCGGCAATGTCTGGCCCCCATGGACTTGATTTCCAGCCAGATGAACCTAATCTATGGGGCTTCGGCATCCATACGGCTGCCGGCAACCAGGAGCCATATGGTCATGCAGAAAGAAATCCACCCCGAATTCCATCCAGAGTGTCAGGTCAAGTACCGAGGCGAAGTCGTCATGACCGTCGGCGCTACTGTTCCTGAACTCAATGTCGAAATCTGGTCGGGCTCCCACCCCTTCTACACCGGCAAGTCATCCTTCGTGGATACCGCCGGTCGGGTCGAGAAGTTCCAGAACAAGTTCAAGGGCGACTACTTCAGCAAGAAGAAGAAGTCCAACTAGTTCCTTTCGAGTACGTTCAAGGCCGTGTCTCCCTGATGAGACACGGCTTTTTCACGCGCAACCCGGATCATGACAGGCAAGCTGATGGCAGAACCCAACGAAAACCTGCTCCGCAAACTCGAGGAGATCGATGGGCAGTATCTCGCCGTCCAGAAGGAACTTCTCGATCCGGACGTTCTCTCCGATCATAGGAAGGTCCGAGCCCTGTCGGTGAGACGCGCAGCAATGGCCCCCATCGCCGAGGGATTCAGAGCATGGCGTGACACGGTCAAGGAGATCGAGGATCTTCGATTCATCCTCGATAACGAGGAGGACAAGGATCTTCTCACGATGGCCCGCGAGGAGATACCCACTCTGGAAGGCAGAACCGAACAGCTGCTGGAAAAACTTCAGCAGAAGCTGGTGATGGCCGACGATGAGACGATTGGAAGCGTGATTCTCGAGATCAGGAGTGGTGTCGGAGGCGATGAAGCCGCCCTGTTCGCCGGGGATCTGGTCGAGATGTATCGCCGGTTCGCCACTGGGAAGAGATGGGTCGTTGAAGAACTGGAATTTCATGCCGGTGAACAAGGTGGCTGCCGCAGCGCGACCATCTCGATTTCAGGCGAGGGAGCCTGGACAAGCCTCGGCTACGAAGGTGGAACCCATCAGGTCAAGCGAGTACCAGCCACGGAAACCCAGGGAAGAGTCCACACCTCCACCGCCACTGTGGCTGTTCTGGCCGAACCAGAGGATGTCGAACTCGATCTCGATCCGAATGATGTCAAGGAAATGATCACCACGGCCACCGGCCCCGGTGGCCAGAATGTCAACAAGGTCTCGACGGCGGTCCACCTCATTCATCAGCCCACCGGAGTCGAGGTACGCATGCAGGACACCAAGAGCCAGTCCCAGAATCGCCAGAAGGCATGGCAACTTCTCAAGGCTCGACTCTGGGAGAAGCAGAGAGCCGAAGCCGAGGCCGAAAGAGCTCAGGAAAGAAACAAGATGATCGGCAGCGGCAATCGGGCCGAAAAGATCAGGACCTACCGCTACAAGGACAATCAGGTGGTCGATCATCGAGTGGGTTCATCGTTCAATCTGGCTGATTTGACCGGTGGCAACATGCAGCCTCTGGTCGATGAACTCACCGAGCTTGATACGGCCAACCGTCTGGCTGCACTGTAAAAGGCTCTGATTCCCCATCAGCCCTCTTTTTCGACGGCCATTGAGCAACAGTATGTGCCAATGGCCGAATTTGAAAGGTATGCTGTTGATGGCAGCGACGATGTGCGACGGAACGTTGATTTGGATGACTGGATGCCCTGAGGGGCAGACTTCCTACTTAGCCTGCAATCGAACCAGAATGCAGGAAGATTCTGACAGGACCACTCTCGCCATGCCCTCCCTGAAACAAACATCCCAGACGTATCGAACTCGAATCCGTGCCTTCACTCTGATTGAAGTCATGGTGGTCATGAGCATCATCGTGGTCCTGGCGGGCATTCTGCTCGTGGCGTTAGGAACAGCCACCGATTCCGCTCGGCGAGCCAAGACGACTGCGACCCTCAACTCCTTC
>DEYM01000112.1:0-1381 GCA_002364555.1 Phycisphaerales bacterium UBA3158
CCCAACGAGACTCGCAAGCCACCAATGGCCTGGTACATCACCATGGCCATCTCGTCCTGCATGGCGATGATGCTCGGTGCTCTGATCGGTTATCTGATTCTCACGGGCGTCGGCGTCTGGGGAAACAACAATCCGGTCATGTGGGGATTCCCGATCGTGAACTTCGTGTTCTGGGTCGGCATCGGCCACGCCGGCACGCTCATCTCGGCGGTGTTGTTCCTGTTCCGTCAGAACTGGCGGACGTCCATCAACCGCTTTGCGGAGGCCATGACGATCTTCGCGGTCATCTGTGCCGGTACTTTCCCCGGCATCCACATCGGTCGAGTCTGGCTGGCCTACTGGCTGTTTCCGATTCCGAACCAGATGTCCATGTGGCCACAGTTCCGCAGTCCACTGCTCTGGGACGTCTTCGCGGTGGGTACGTACTTCACCGTTTCCCTGATGTTCTGGTACGTGGGCATGGTTCCCGATCTGGCCACGCTGCGAGACCGGGCCACCAACAAGATCAAGGCTGTCTCCTACGGAATCTTCGCGCTCGGTTGGCGAGGAAGCATGCGTCACTGGCATCGCTACGAGCGGGCCTACCTGCTCCTGGCCGCTCTGGCGACACCACTGGTTCTCTCGGTGCACACGATCGTCTCGTTCGACTTCGCCGTGTCACAGCTGCCCGGATGGCATACCACCATCTTCCCGCCCTACTTCGTCGCGGGTGCGATCTTCAGTGGATTCGCCATGGTGCTGACTCTGGCGATCCCATCCCGTGAGCTCTGGGGACTCAAGAACTTCATCACCCTTCGTCATCTCGAGAACATGGCCAAGATCATTCTGCTCACCGGCACCATGGTCGGCTACGCCTACGCCATGGAATTCTTCATGGCCTGGTACTCGGGTGAGATCTACGAGCAGTTCGCCTTCATCAACAGGGCCTTCGGCCAGTACGCCTGGGCCTATTGGATCATGGTTTCCTGCAACGTCATCACACCCCAGATCTTCTGGTTCAAGTGGTGTCGCCGCAACGTATGGATCCTGTTCTTCGCGTCGCTGTTCGTCAACATCGGGATGTGGTTCGAACGCTATGTGATCACGGTCACGTCGCTCGCCAACGACTTCCTTCCCAGCAGCTGGGGAACCTTCGAGCCAACCTGGGTCGACATGCTCACCTTCGTGGGCAGCTTCGGCCTGTTCATGACGCTCTTCCTCCTGTTCATCAGATTCCTGCCGATTCTCGCGATCGCCGAAATCAAGATGGTCATGCCGGAAGCGGATCCCCACGCCGGACACGACCACGATCATCATGAGGAGGCGACGTCATGACCACACCGATGGTTGAGACCCAGACAAAGCCCAAGACTTCGAAGATGATCGTGGATGACATGAATCC
>DEYM01000112.1:1810-4325 GCA_002364555.1 Phycisphaerales bacterium UBA3158
GAAGCCGGTTTCCGCTGGTGGGACTGCCATACGCCATTCCCGGTGCACGGTCTGGACTTCGCCATGGGGATCAACTACACGATCCTTCCGATCCTCGTCTTCTTCGGGGGCATAACAGGCGCCTCCATCGGCTTGATCCTGCAGGTGTTCACCAACTCGCTCGAGTTGGATATCTGGGCCATCGTTCCAGTGGTCGGCTACCAGTTCGAGGTCAGTGGAAAGCCGCTCCTCTCGCTTCCTGCATTCGTGCCCGTGATGTTCGAGTTGACGATGTTGTTATCCGCAGGAACCACCGTCATGGGCATGTTCCTCCTGAACAAGCTTCCGTGCTTCTACCATCCGGTGCTCAAGTCGACGCAGATGAAGCGAGTGACGGACGATCGCTTCTATCTCGTCATCGAAAGCCGTGACCCCAAGTTCGTCAGGCCCCGTACCGAGGAACTCCTCGAGTCGCTCAAGCCCGACAAGATCATCGAGCTGGAGGCCTGATGCATGTCTGCTGGACATAAGAAGCCACAATTCGATTTCCTGATCATGAAGGTCCCTCGCGGTTTCTTCTATGCCGCGATCCTGTTCACCTGCCTGGCGACCATTCCGCCGGCGCTGATCATCCGTGCACGCTCGGTACCACGCGAGGCACGCCGAATCCATCTGATCCAGAACATGGACAATCAGCCCAAGTACAAGGCCCAGCAGCAGAACATCCTCTTCAGGGACGAGCGTTCCATGCGGCAGCCGGTGCCGGGCACGGTGGCCCGCTCCCAGATGATCGGCGACACCCACTACTTCCTCGGCACGGTCGATGGCTCGTATGCAACCGCCTTCCCCGACGAGGTCACGGTCGACATGGACCTTCTCGAGCGTGGACAGGAGCGATTCGGCATCTACTGCCTGCCCTGTCATGGTGCCACTGGAATGGGCGATGGCTCGGTCCACAACCGGGCAATGCTGCTTCTGAACCTGACTCCCGAAGAGAACAACGGGACGACCTGGGTCCAGCCCAAGAATCTGCACGAGGAATCGATCGCGGAACAGCCTCTTGGTCAGATCTACTACACGATCAGCAACGGCAAGAACAACATGGCTGGGTACGCGGCTCAGATCCCCGTGGAGGATCGCTGGGCCATCGTTGCCTACGTCAAGGCATTGCAGGTCTCCGGCAACGCCGGCGACTATCCGGTCGATGATTCCGGCTCGCTTCCAGAGAGGAAGATGGTCCTGGACGAGGATGAAGCCATGGCACCTCCCGCTGATTCCACCCAGGAGGGCTCGGGTTCATGATGTCCCTCGATAACAACACGATCCATCTGGGCAAGATCGCTCCTGCAGGCATGCTCCTGGGCCTGATCATGGCTGCCGGAGGAATCGGAGCCACCATCGCGCTTGGTTCCGACGAAAGCGGTTGGAACAACTTCTGGATGTCCTACCTCTTCGCCTACATGGTCGTCACGGGTGTCTGCCTCGGCGGACTCTTCTTCGTCATGCTCCAGCACATCACCAGGGCCGGCTGGTCCGTGAGCATCCGACGGCTCTGTGAAGGATTCGCCGGCAATCTTCGCTGGCTGTGGATCGGATTCGTACCGATCATCATTCTGGTCTGGAGCGGAAACGGCGAAGAGCTCTATCCCTGGGCCAACACCGAAATGATGCAGCAGGACGTCGTTCTGGCCAAGAAGGCCGGCTATCTGAATGCCGAATTCTGGTGCATCCGCGCCATCTGCTTCCTGGCCATCTGGGCCATTCTGGCCCAGTTCTTCGTCGGACAGTCGATCAAGCAGGATCGTGATGGTTCGGTGAATCGAACGAAATGGATGCAGTTCTTCGCTCCAGCGGGAATTCTCCTCTACGGAATCACCCAGACCTTCGCCGCGGTCGACTGGATCATGACGCTTCAGCCGCTCTGGTTCAGCACCATGTTCGGTGTGTACTGGTTTGCCGTGAGCCTGACGGGCTTCTTCTCCTGTCTGATCATCTTCACCTTCTTCCTGCAGTCTTCAGGTCGATTGAAGGGTGCCGTCACGATCGAGCACTATCAGGACATGGGCAAGTTGCTGTTCGCCTTTGGTGTGGTCTTCTGGGCCTACATCGGCTACAGCCAGTTCATGCTGATCTGGTACGCCAATATCCCGATCGAGACGACCTGGTTCCTCTCCAGGCAGATGGGCGAGTGGTACTGGGTGTCGATGCTCCTGATCGGTGGCCACTTCGCGTTGCCATTCGTCCTGCTGATCTCCCGTTGGCCCAAGAGAATGAAGCCTGTCCTGACGACAATCGCCGTTTGGATGCTTCTCATGATGATTGTCGATGTCTACTGGCTGGTGATGCCTACAGTTCCCCTAGAGGCTGCCCATGACGCCCAGTCACTGGTACAGCTTATGGATGAGGTCCAGGACGGCACCGTTTCGGTGGGGTGGAACCTCAATTTGGCGAATTTCACGGCATTGCTGGGCATGGTTGGCGTCCTCATTGCGGGGACACTTGGGAGCCTCTGGCGTTGCACGCTGGTTCCAACCGC
>DEYM01000153.1 GCA_002364555.1 Phycisphaerales bacterium UBA3158
GTGATTCCGGAACGCCTGAAGATTGACCTGATGGGGATCCATCCCGATCCGCTCGAGTGCCCTGTAGATAATCAATGGATCGAGTTGACCACCGACTGGTATGCCATCGAGCGAGAAGTCGGCTCCGAACACCCGCTGTCCGGCCTTGACGAAACCACCCACTCCCGCACCCTTGGCATGGAGCAGTGTTCCATCGATATCGAAGAGTACCAGTAGCTCCGACATGATCTCAGGCAGTGCCGACGGTAGCCGTCACCTTTCGAGCCGCATCGCCCAGATCATCGGCAGTCTGCATGGTGGGCAATCGCGACTTGGCCTCTTCGAGGATGTCCCGAGCCGCTTCGACGTTCGTTCCTTCAAGGCGAACGACCAGTGGAACCGTGAAGCCGACTTCCTCCGCCGCTGCAACGATGGCATTGGCGATTCGGTCGCATTGCATGATTCCACCAAAGATGTTCACCAACACTCCCTTGACCTTCTTCTCACCAAGAATGATTCTGAACGCCTCCGTGACCGCCTCCTGGGAGGCATCACCGCCGACATCAAGGAAGTTGGCGGGGTCACCGCCATTGAGCTTGATGATGTCCATGGTGCTCATTGCCAACCCGGCTCCGTTGACGAGACACCCGATGTTCCCATCAAGCGCCACGAAATTCAGACCGGCCTTGGCCGCACGCAGTTCATTCGGATCCTCCTCGGTCGGATCCCAGTAGTCCTTGACACGTCTCTGACGATACATGGCGTTGTCGTCGAAGTTGAACTTCGCATCGATCGCCATGACTTCACCATCAGGATGGGCTTCGGAAGGCGGGGTGATGATCAGCGGATTGATTTCAACCAATGAGGCATCCGTATCGACCTGGAGCTTGGAGAGCTGCATCATGATCTTGGCCGCCTGATTGATCTGCTTGCCTTTCAAGCCCAGAGCAAAGGCGACCTGCCTGGCCTGCCAACCCTCGAGTCCGTCGAGTGGATGGGTCGGCATCTTGATGATGGCATCGGGACGCTCGTGGGCGACTGTTTCGATCTCAACACCACCTTCGGCGGATGCGATCAACGTATTGGTTCGATGGGTTCGATCGGTGGTGATCGCGAGGTACAGCTCGGTATCGATGTCCACGGCGGCGGCGACGAGCAGTCGCTTCACCTCCAACCCCTCCTCACCGGTCTGGACGGAGACCATCTTGTTCGTGAGCATGAAGGTGGCGGATTCCTTCACGGCTTCGATGGAATCGACGACCTTGACGAATCCGGCCTTGCCACGTCCACCGGCATGAACCTGTGCCTTGACGACGACCATTCCATGCCCGTCGGCGAAGATGGACTCGGCCGCCTCGACGGCCTGTTCGACCGTCTCGGCGACATGACCCTCCGGTACGGGGATTCCGGCATCGGCTAGGAGTTCACGGGCCTGGTACTCATGGATCTTCATGGGGGTAGTTTCCTTCTCGGTGATGGGCAGGCATGGTAGCAGGCCCAGCCCACCTCTCGGCGGGTGGCAGCCCCACCCGCCGAGCCTCCATACCCTGAGCCCTTGTTTCCATCAGTTCTGCCGCACCGGCTCCGCCAGCGGCTCGCATTTGATCAGGAGATTGTCCAGAAGCAGCGTCCCCCGGGAAGAGCTCGCTCCATCGAGCTCGAATCGAAGAATCAACTGACTGGGCGATGCCGGCATCGCCAGATCCGATGAATGAATCGCCCAGGTCTCACCGATCGACCAGACCGGACCATCCTGAAACGTCTTGCCCCCATCCAGGGACAATGCCATCCGCAGGGTTGCGAATCCTGTCCCACTTCTACGAACAGCCGCACTGACCTTCGCACTGCCACAATTCTCCAAGGGCAGAAACAACTCGAATCCCTTGCCGTTGCGAGCCATTCCGGAGAGAGACAGGGCCTTTCCGGAATCCGTGGCATCCACTGCATTGAGCGTGCTCCCGGCAGGATTGGAGAGCGACACCTCGTTCCAATCCTCTCCCAGAACGAGTGACCCCTGTCCATCCGAGGACTTGATCCTTCTGACATCGCCGTCGTACTGGTTGAAATCCCAGTTGGTCGATGTGGACCCATGGGCAGGCATGACAGCCGCCAATGGAACAATAATCACGATACGACTCAACAATCCAATCAACATCGATGAACCTCCTTGTCTATGCGGACTTCACTGGCTGCTCATGACGTCCTATCATGTCGCACGAACCAGCGTTGCGAACGATACCCCCCATGCAGGACATGACCGAAAGACCTGCCCAACTTCATTGCATTTGTTTCACTTCGGAGACTGAACCATGGCACGAACACCATCAACCATGCAGAAACTAGGCACAGCAGCAGTCGACTTTTCTCTACCCGACGGCACTGGAGCCATGCATTCGCTGAAGAGCTGCCAGGGCGAAAAGGCGACACTCGTCATCTTCATGTGCAACCACTGTCCATTCGTCGTTCACGTCGCCGATGAACTGGCCAGACTGGGACAGCAGTATCCGGACAAGGGCATCGGGATCGTGGCCATCAACGCCAACGATGTCGACAACTATCCGGACGATTCACCCGAGAAGATGGTCGAGACCGCCAAGGCATGGGGGCTGGAGTTCCCATACCTCTATGACGAATCCCAGGAAATCGCCAAGCAGTATCAGGCGGCCTGCACACCCGACTTCTTCCTCTATGACGATCAGAACAAGCTGATCTACAGAGGACAGTTGTGCGAAAGCCGACCCGGATCCGATAGTCCCGTGACCGGTTCGGATCTCCGAGCCGCTCTTGATGCCGTCCTTGCAGGCGAACCCGTGAATGAGGATCAGACACCCGGCATGGGATGCAACATCAAGTGGAAGCAATGAACCACTTGACGGAATATCCATGAGAAAACGAATCCTCCGGGCGGATCAACATGGTCCCCAGCTGTCGAGAATCGCCAGGACCTCGTAGACACCGACGAAGCCATCTCCATTCATGTCCTCGATGCAGCCGGAGCAGGCACCGTAGCTGGCGATGACCTGAAGCAGATCCGTGACGTCGACCACATCGTCGCCATTGACATCTCCTTCACACAACGCGGGAAACACCACCTCGGTGATCCACGTTCGCCAGCCACCGCCATTGGTCCATTCATGCGCAAGCCAGAGTCGACCTTGCTCGTCGGGATACGGCGCAACACCGGCGTAGTCGCCCCATCGCCCTCCCGTCATCGGCGCGGATGACTGCTTCACCAGTTCCATCGGCTGGAAGGTCCCCAGCGGATCCCCGGCAGCACGCTTGGCGCTGTACATCGAGATGTATTCATTGGACGATGACCTCGCGAAGGTCACAGCGGCATTGCCGAGACCATCAACCGTGATTCCGGGAAAATAGGTGTGGATACTCAATCCGGCATCGATCTCTCCCCATTGGGCCACCGTTGGAACGGCGAAAGCGTTCGGCCATCCGTTCAAGGCGATCTCATACCAGCGAACTCGAGTACGGTCGTTGTTCACATGATGCACCGCCCAGATCGATCCACCCCGCTGTACGCATGACCAGAAGCGAGGCTCGAAGAGGAACGGACGGTCCGTCGTCCCTTGCTGAGGTGGCTGGGTGGGATACGAATAGGGCTCGACCGGCATGTCGTACGTCTGCAGAAAAGGATCAAGCTCCTGATTCGCGATGGCATGAATGCGAATCTCGTTGAAGCCGACACCATTGCCCGTTCCTTCGGAGGACTGAATGAGGTACTGCGGTGTCTCGGGATCCCAGGTGACCGGCATACCAAGCGACTGGTTGCCGGAACCACTGAGGGACAACTGCTTCCAGGCGAGTGGATCACCGACCAGTGCCGGGTCCTTCTTGATGCACAGGATCAGATACTTGTCAGGCGAGAAGAAATCCGCGGATACGTAGATGAACCTGTCATCGACGGATAGATTGGGCGAATCGATGTTCGAATCAAAGCTGGTGACGTCCAGGAGATACTTGTACCAGACTCCGTCCGCCTGATCCGTTGCCGATACCGCCAGAAGGAAGTACGAATCCGATCCGTTCCTGGCATTGGCCATCGCCACGAAACGCCTGGCATGTGGATCCCAGACGACTTCGGGATCGAAGACGAAACCGGGAGCGCCGACGGATCCCCAGAAGCCGCCACTTCCCTCGATCGGCGTCTGGAACAGCTGGGTGCCATCGAGGGTGTAGGCCGCGATGCCGCCATTGACCACCTCCACGACATGATCCGGCCCGACGGCGATATCCGGATCCGGTGGATTCCAGCCGGTGTTGCTGATTCCCTCGAAGTCATGCTGATCGGCGCCGGCACGCCGAGGCATCGGATCAAGTGGGGTGAAGTCCGGATCGAATGCGGGCGGACTGGGCGCCATGGCGACCATCCGCTTCGGTGATGGAGGAATCGGAATGGCCTCGTGATCGATGACGACTGGATCAAGCACCATCACGTTGGCTGCCGAGGAATCCTCTCCGGATCCATGACCGGCAAAGCCCACGACTGTTGTTCCCGACGATGACACGGTCATCGCGGCAGTCGTCGCCGCGATCGCGAGATGATGACCTGCTGCAAGGGATGGATCAAGCCATTCCGGACCACCTTCGGGATCCCCGTCCGGACGAAAACGCTGTAGCCGGATGCGATGCTCACCTTTGCCGGACACGTCCTCGTTCCAGGCGACAGTCCAGCCGTCGTTCGCATGCGACGCGATATGCGCACCGCTAATCCAGGCATCGGTTTCACGAGTCGCCTCGATATGGATCGGATCAGTCATCGGGACACCATCGGCATCGAGCCTCTGTGTGCGGATGCTGTAATGCTCGTCGCCAGGCGCCATCCAGGCAATGATCACACCATCGGACAATTCATCCAGAGACGCCTCGATGCTGCCGGCACCGGCCAGTTCCCGAGTCGCCCCCACCATCTGTCCGCTGGAATCGACGATCTGCATCATCAGACCAGCTGGCGCTTCCCTGGTGATCTGCCAGACCACGATGAACTTTCCACTCGGCAGCGTCGCCACACGAGGCAGCGCAGCGGTTCCAGGTGATGCAAGATGATGTTCTTGACCCACGGGATGCCCATCGGCACCCAGCGATCTCAAGGCGAGCTGATATCCATCGGATGATTCACTCAACCAGACGACAAGCCCATCGCCATCGTCGTTGATGGCCAGGGCAGGCTGCTCCTGATGACCTGAACGACGTTCATTGACGGCGATTTCAGGTTGCCATTGATTGTCCTTGAATCTTCGGGCGACGATGCCGCCAGCGTGGCCGTCCTGCCCGGTA
>DEYM01000091.1 GCA_002364555.1 Phycisphaerales bacterium UBA3158
TCCGATTCAAGCGGTTCCGATCAACCATTTGATCCGGATGCCTTTGAAACACTCGATTCAGGGGTAAGACCCTTGAACGGTCAGGAATCCGATTCGATGGTGCCTGATCCACCAGAGACCGTCGATCCAGGTGAATTCGACATCGACACTTCCGCCACACTCGATACGAGCATGAGACAAGGTCCGGATGCGGACCCCGTGGATTCGGAAGCGGAGACGGTCGATCCAGGAAAAGCCAAGAACGACAAGTTCGACATCGATTCGAACTACAACGCACCCGGTAGGCCCGTGAAGATCGCCAGCTTCGTGATCAAGGGCGTGGTTGGTGCGGGGGGCATGGGTACCGTCTATCTGGGTCGACAGGATCACCCTCGTCGAACGGTGGCCGTGAAGGTGATCAATCCCGGTGTGACCAATCCTCGTGCATTGAAACGATTCGACTTCGAAGCACAGATGCTGGCCAGACTTCAACATCCGGGAATCGCTCAGATCTACGAGGCTGGAACGTGGGATGACGGATCGGGAGCTGTTCCCTACTTCGCGATGGAGTACATCGCCGGTTCGAAGATCCTCACCGACTACGCCAACGACAAGAATTTGAGTATCAGGGACAAGATCGAACTTATTGCGGGAGCCTGTGAGGCGGTCGGCTATGGGCATACGAAAGGTGTCATACATCGCGATCTCAAGCCGGGAAACATTCTCGTCACATCGGATGGGCAAGCCAAGATAATCGACTTCGGTGTCGCCAGGAGCACGGATTCCGATGCAGCTGCGACGATGGCGACAGGTGTACACGACATCGTCGGAACACTTCAATACATGGCACCGGAGCAATGCAGCGGAGATGTCCATGATCTGGATTCCTCCGCGGACGTCTATGCCATGGCCGTCACGGCCTATGAACTTCTGACTGGAAAACTCCCTTATTCCGTGAGTGGCCTTGGTCTGGCCGGAGCCATCAAGGTGATCACGGAGGATCCACCGACTCCATTGGAGTCGATCGATCCCCACTTGAAGGGGGAGGTATCGACGATCATCGCCAAGGCGATGTCCAAGACGAGGGAGGATCGCTACAGGACGGCATCGGAACTGGGTGATGACCTTCGGAGATATCTCTCTGGTGATGCCATCGTCGCCTGTCCACCGACGCTCATAACGACTTTCCGTCGTGTCATCCGCAAGAACCGGGGTGTCGTGGTGGGTCTTGCCGTCATGATGATGCTTCTTGCAGCCTCGGCCATCGCAGGCGTGTATGCACTCGTTAACAGCAACCGCGCACTTCAGGCGGAGAACACGGCACTCGAGCAACAGGCCGAGAAGCATGCGATGGTCGGCGAGTTGATGGGTTTCTACATGCGTGACACGGTCGGTTCACTGGCGGCGATCTCGGCGAGCCCCGAAGTACGTGAACACTTCATGGCCAAGAACATGGAATATCTCAACAAGCTTCTCGATGAAGGTGGAGACGATCCTGTCCTGCTCCGTGTGAGCGCCGAGGGGCTTTGGCAAATGGGCCACAATGCGTGGAGTCTTCGTGGTGGCAATCGAGGAAACGTCTCCATGGCGATGGAACGATGGAACGAGGCGTTCATCGTACTTGAACGCCTGCTCAGCGAGAATCCCGGCGATCTCGAATCGAGAATGCTGGCCATCGAGACGTGCAACAGTCTCTTTGTGGCAGCGATGAAGAATGATGACCGTGAAGTCGCCGGCAAATGGCTTGAGAAAGCGGGGGATCTGTCGGCGACTCTCCAGAAGAGCGACATGGATCAATGGAATCTTCTCATGGCGGTTCTGAGGAACGTCGCCAAGTTCGATGGCGTCAGTTCCGATCCGGAACAGGACAAGACGAACCAGGAGATGCTCGAGCTCGCCGAATTCGGAATCAACACATTCAAGATGCCAGATGGTCTCCCAGATCTCCGTGTCGAGAGAAATGCCACCCTGACATGGAATCGAATAGCCTTCCAGCTCAGTAGCAACGGCCTGCATGAGAGAGCGTTGGAGTACTACCAGAGATCCCTCGATTCCCGCGAGGCGATGGTGGCTGGCAGTGGCGGTGACAACACGAGATCCGATATCGCCATGTTCCGAAGGGACATCAACAACAGCACTCGATATGTCGCCAATCAGCTGATCTATCTGGGACGGACGGACGAGGCGATCGACATTCTGGAGACCAAGACACTGCCATCGGTCAGACAGATAGCGAGGGAAGCTCCTGACGACATCCGTTCATTGGCGGATCTTGCGAAGATCCTCACTGAAATCGGGGAATACCAGTTCACTTCCGGGATGACCGTCAAGGCGATCAAGACTCTCAATGAATCCATCTACTCATGGGGTCTCGTGGCAGCGTTGGCCAACTCCGAGATCATCAACGATCTTGGATCCACACGCGAGACCGTCCGTTCCTATGGAAATCTGATCGAGGCGTATCTGATCCAGGACGATCTGGCGGGAGCTGAGGAAAGTATCGCGGATGCCATCGAACTGACCGGCGAGGCGGCTGCCAAGTGGCCTCAGAACGAACGACTCATGTCGCTGGTGGATCGAGTCCAGGGCTTCAAATACGAACTTCAGCGCAGGAAGAACGAGAAGAGACGGGAATCGTCCGGCAACTAGAGGCAGGAACCCCAGTAGCTGATGATGGACAGCAGATCATCGATGTCACTGTCGCCATCGCCATCAGCATCGAACTCGCAACCAGAAACACATCCGAAGTTAGCGATCACCCCGAGGAGATCGTCGATGTTGATGGTTCCATCACAATTGGCATCACCAGAACACTGACATGCCTGTTCGGGACTGCGAAGACTCAAGGATGGGATCGCTCCGTTTCTCAGGGCACCAGAAGAGCCGTTGATGGTCACCAGTTTCCTTGAACCATCACCATCGATATCGCCGGCTGCGACAAGCAGTGGCGATTCACCCTCGGCCACATCGACACTCGTGAACGACAGGTTTCCATCATTCTGGAGGATTCTGATGATCCTGTTCCCGGATTCATTGGTGGTCACGGTCGCGATGTCGATGTCGCCATCGAGGTCGAAGTCGACAGCGGTGGTTGCCGTAGGCGAGGCTCCCATCAGGATGTAGGTGGCCGCATTGAAGGTTCCAGGGGAGCTTGAATCCTGAAGCAACAGAGCGATCGTTCCATTGGTCGTACTCGTGACCACGATGTCAACGAATCCGTCACTGTTGATGTCGGCAATATCCATTCCGCCCGGATCAGCACCCACGACGTATTCATCCAGCTGGAGACTGGGCCCGTTGCTGCCCATGAGGAATCGACCTACGGAGGTTCGCCCATTGCTCTTACGACCAGCGAATGGAATGTCCTTGTCCTTCTCGTCCTCACTGGGATCGACACCAGCGGGCACCCCGGTCGCCTCGAGGTTGACGACATTGCTGAATCCACCAGCCCTGTTCAAACTCGATGTTCCAGCATAGATCAGCCAATCGCCGTTGCCATCAAGATCATCATCGGAGACGCCGATCACCAGATCTTTTTCGTTGTTGGAGTCGTAGTCGATTCCAGCCAGACAGGTCGGACTCCTGTTGAGATCCAGATCAAGCTCGGTGAATCCATTGCTGATGTTCTGATCCTCGTTGTAGTAGACGCGAACATTCTCATCCGCCGAGTTGGCTACTGCCAGATCCCTTGTCCCATCACCATCGAAATCACCACTGGTGATATCGACGGGTCCACTACCGGTGTTGACGATCACCTGCTGTGTGACACCCCCGGCTCCGTCGGTTTCGAAGATGACGAGGCTTCCGGGACTGCCATCGAAGATGAGACAGATCTCCTCGGCACCGTCGCCATTGAGATCGACCACCTCGATCGCAAGGGCGATATCCCCGACATCGATGGAATTGGGGTCCTCGAAGGAGAGAAGTCCCTCCAGGTCGACGATATCCAGAACCAACTCCCATCCAGTCACGCTTGTCGCTTCGCTGTAGCGTGGCAGCATGGCCAGGCCATTCGGTAGGCCCGGAAGAACGATCACATCGTGCCGACTCGAATCGGCGGATGGAGCCAGATCCGATTTCATGAAGTGGAAGACATCTCCAGACTCGAGTTGGTTCGCCAGATCGGAGTTTATCTCCACCCTGAGCGAGCCTCCGAGTTCGACGTTGTTCGCGTCGATTATGAAGAGATCCTGGGTTGTGTAGTTGTTGATGCCATATCCAAGCAGGCCGTTTGCGGACTGTATGAAGGAGTCGCAGTTGAGCTTCCCACTGACGGCCAGATACAGGCTCCCAGCCATGTCCCGATCACTCGATCCGAGGCGGACATACTCCTGGACATTCAGCACATTGCCACCACCGATGATCACACTTGCGGATTCGATGATTGCCTCGGAATAGATGTCGATCGATCTCACCACGGGATCCTGCTTGGCACCATCGACGAGCAGGACGATCTTGTCGAAGAGGAATTTCAACCGGGCGTCGATTGAGATCTGCAGTTCGACGAGATATCTGGTCGAACCCAGCAACGAGAACACGAGTGTGTCACCTTCATCCGGTGGGATCGTCCAGTTCGAGTTGTTGTTGAATGATCCACCATTGGCCTCTATCCAGTAGACGTTGTCCGAGTTGTCCACTCGGGCGAGCCCCTTGGATGCCGTTTCGAAGGACTGTGCATTCTCAGGAGCATTGAACATGTACAAGGTCGATTCGCTGAAGGTCACCGAACTCCCGATTTCATTTGGAAAATGCACGTCTGGATTGACGATTCTTCCATTGTGCGCCATGAAACCGACGGATCCGTTTTCATCTATACGACCAACGAACATGTCGACGGCACCACCACTCCAGAACGGAATGGAATCGCCACCACCCATGTATCCACGCAGACTTGCCGCCACGCGATATGTGTCGTCCTCTCTCGAGATGGCGACACTCTCCGCGAATCCACCGAAGGTGTCTTGCTGGGGAGGGACCATGAAATGGGATTCGGAGAGTGTTCCATTGATCAACGCAACGGCGTAGGCGGCTCCATCGGGCGCTATCGTGGTCGCCCCGGGCGCACCACTGAGGATATACCTGCCTTCGAGGTCGACACTGGACCCGAACAGGCTTCCTTCGACCTCTCCGCCGATTGATGGAAGATCGCTCCATGATCCGGAGGCAGGCCCTCCTGTATGCAGCCAGATAACACCCTTGTCGTTCAGGAAACTGGGTTCGCCGGCGGCCATGACGAGCCCGTTCTCCATGGTCTCAACGACCACATCGACTCCAAGGAGGGATATCGGCTCATCGGATGTCCTGTTGAATGCCTCGGTCCAGTTTGCCACGTCATCGACGTGTGATGTGTAGACATAGCAGTGCCCTTGTGACACGGCCTGTCCTGTTAACAGTGAGACACCGGGACTGCCGATCGCGAGATAGACATTGTCCAGATCATCGATATGCAGATCCACGCAGTATCCATAGGCGATATCCGAACTCGACGACGGAACCAACGAGGCCATCTTCACATAGCCCTTCGAGGTCTCTTCATAGATGTGCACATCGCCCGTTCCATCGCTCCCGGGAGAACCCACTGCCAGGATGTTCCCAGCTTGACTCACCGAGAACCCAAACAGATCGGACGAGGGACCACCATCTCCGGTCAGTACACCATCGAGTATCCACGTGCTGTTCAGATTGTCCACGAGCTGAACCAGACCGTTGCCACCACCAGCTTGAGGAACTCCGAGTACCACCCGGCCCCCGGAGACGGAAACAGCTGAAGGAACCAGGCCATCGAAGGTATCCAGCGTCGTCGATGTCTCGTATCCGATGGTCTCGCTGGTTTCGGGTTCTATCGAATTCTGTGGTACGACCGATATCCGTCCATGGTTCGGACCGTGCACATCACTTCCGGGCTCACCACAAAATACGTTGGCGGATCCAATGGCGATGTCCGATCCAAACTGTGAACCAGTCATCAGATCGTCGGGTTGGATCCGACCCAGATATGGATAGGTCGGAAAACCACTGTTTGTGTCTGGGCAATCGAACAGATAGACGGATCCCTTGTCATCGGAAAACGGTGCCGACACAGCTACCGTACTGCCGTTGCTGGCTATGGAATAACCGAACTGGCTGTTGGGCACTTCGGTTGGTGGTGAAAGAAACGAGTTGAAGAACCATCCGAAGGAACCGGATCCATCATCGAAGTAGTTCACCATCCACACGATTCCGGATGATTCACCAAGACCATAGAACGGCGCGCCTACGAACAGGCGCCCATTACTCAGAACGACATCCCATCCAAGGTTTCCCGATGTCCATGGAAACTCGAAGGTGATATCCTCCTCGATGGTCAGAAATCCATTTGTCAGGGAGACTCTGTGTACACGTCCGTCGCTTCCCAGATATTCGGGAGATCCCACGAATCCGGTCCCATACTCAACCGCTACCGAATGTCCCCATTTGCTACCAGGGGGCAGCGGGGATCCAACGAAACCGTAGTTGTTCCACATGAATTGGGTACTGCCGTCCGGGAACATGTATTCCTCGAAGACATACGCACCGACAGCCTCGACACTACCGGGTGCACCGATGAGAAGCTCATCTTCGTTCAGATCGACCGACCAACCGAACAGATCGATTCCCGGCGGGGGAGTCAGGTATTCGTATTCCGTCCACTGCATACCCGACTCACTCGATTCATATCTCAGAATCAAGGCCTTGTTGTCACCAGGAATACCGATGACGGCCCACTCACCATCGATGGCAACCGCCTTTCCTGCAGCGGCATCACTGCCGAAGCCGGATACATCCAATGTCCATATGGGCGAGGTGCTGTTGCCATTGACATAGATGGCGACGTGACCTCGATCATTGTTGCCCGTCGATGTCCCGACTATGAGATGGTCACTGGACTTGTCCAGAGCCGAACCGAAGCCCGGTGTGGCTCCGGAGGGCGGCATGATTTCCAATGTCGAGAAGGCTAGTACTGATGGCAGGATGACAAGACTGGCAAGGCACATGGCGTATCAAGCTCCACGATCCCCCTCACACGTAACCATTCTTCGCGGATCAGGTGAAGAACAGTCCTCGACTACCAGGCGGTCGCTAGCGGCAGTCATTCCATCCGGCGATCACAATCAGGAGATCCTCGACATCAACCGTGGAATCACCATTCAGATCCGCGGAACATTCCCCCGCACAATCGAAGTCCGAAAGTACCGCCAGGAGATCATCGATGTCGATGGATCCATTGCAATCAACGTCTCCAGAGCAGTCACATGATGTCTCACCTTTTCGAAGTGCGAGTACAGGAGATGCATCCCCGTTTCGCAGAAGCGATCCAGAATCGCCGATGGTCACCAGATCGTTCGTGCCGTCTCCATTCACATCGCCTGAATCGACCAGTAGTGGAAACTCACCTTCGGCCAGATCGATGGAGGTGAAGGTCAGGTTGCCGTCGTTTTGAAGGACTCGGACGATCCGATCGGAACTGACTTCACTGGTTGTGATTGTGGCTATGTCGTTGTTGCCATCGGAATCGAAGTCGATGATCGTTATGCCGGATGGATTGAGGCCGGCGGGCACCTGCAGAGCCGGAAGGAATTCACCCGGGTTTGCCGAATCCTGAATCAGGATCGGGATCGAATTGTTCGTTCTGCTGGTGAGAACCATGTCGGCGAATCCGTCATTGTTGATATCGCCGACGACAATGCCACCCAGATCGGCTCCTGCGGGATACTCATCGAGGCTGAGTCCCGGACCACGAGCGAATGACCCACGCGCAGAGACAGCTCTACCATCGCGTCTCGATCCGGCGAATGGGATGTCCTTGTCCTTCTCATCCTCACTTGGATCGACATTGATGGGCGCACTGTTCATTCCCAGAGTCTGCACGTTGGTGAATCCAACACCTCTCAAGGTCGATGATGCCGCGAAGATCTCGAACCCACCATCCAGACTGGAATTGATCTCGAATCCCACGACGAGATCGTCCAGTGAATCGGCAGAGAGATAATCGAATGCCGCCAGACACGTTGGTACCTGACCCACACTCAGGGTATCCGTTGTGAATCCATTGGATGGGTCTGCATCCTCATTCACATAGTAGATGACATCCTGTGAAAGTCTGTTCGCCACGGCTAGGTCCTGATTACCATCGTCATCGAAATCGCCGGACGTGATGTCGACCGGTTCATCTCCGGTATTGAGGATGATCTGCTGGTCGATTCCACCGGCGCCATCGTTCTCGAAGATCACGAGCTGACCGGGACTTCCATCGAACACGACGCAGATCTCATCGGCACCGTCATTATTGAGATCGACGACCTCGATCGCCACCGCGTCTCCATCAACCGTGGTCGTATTGGCATCCGCAAAGTCAAGAAGGTCGGCGATGTTGACGACCTCGATCACAACCTCCCAGGTTTCACCACCACCTCGTGCATTCTCGATTGAACGATAGTCAATCTGGAATGCGAGGTCGTTGGGCAATGCTGGAAGCAGCACGAGATCGAATCTGTCCTGACCATCGACAGGTATTCCATTGGATCTGAGAAGGACAATCTCATCTCCGACAGACAGACTTTCCTCGTGGTTCTGCCTCAGGTCCACGGATACCGAACCACCGATTGACGGCGGCTGCATGGTCTCGATGCACGAGGAATTCGAAGCCGGGAAGGAATCGTCAATGTCTATTCTGAGCGATGAACCACCATCCACCGTGAAGTTGCCTCCGATAGAGATACCCATGGTCATCAGTTCGAGTGATCCAGATTCCCCGGGTCGACCGATCGTCACATCATTCTGAACCTCTAGTTCGCCCGAGGAGATCGCGAGTGCGGCAGAACGAATCTCTGGTGGTGAAGACACCTCCAGATTGCCCGTGATCGTCGCGTCCGTAGTTCCAGTGAAATCACTATCCTCGAAGTCGAACCAGAGCTGCTCAAGTGAGATCTCCATCGATCCATTCCATGTCTCAACATCGAAGTAAATCGGGTGCGAGGGTGCCAGCAACCTCGAGAAGACAGCCTTGTTGGAACCCTCAGGAGTTCTAGACCAGGCACTGTCATCCGAAAGAGGTGGCCAGTAGTACTGTGTACTTGTCCATGTAAGAACGTTCTCGATCGCGAAATCGGCTATGTACGAACGATCCAGAATGCTCTCCGATGGTTCGTAGGCGGGGGCTGTGACCATCAAACGATCACCAGCGACAGCCATGTCAAGGCCGAGGTCATCATCCTCCTGTGTGTCGTTTGACAGAAGGAGCCTGCTCACTTCCCAATCGAGTTCGTTCCATGGGGCATCCGGGTTGAACTCATAGACCGCTACCAGTCCGGTGTTCCGACCCATGTAGTCCGCATACGGAGCGCCCACGAACACCTGCTGATGTTCCGCGGTGATGCCTACCGAGAATCCAAAGATGTCACCACCACGTCCAGTCGGTGTGTTGAGATATGAATCGAGTGTCCATGATGCGGATCCACTGGACGGCGTCGCCTTGAAGAGATACGCATCACCCGCCGTTTGAGCGAAGTAGCCGAAATTCGAGTACCAGTTCGCCTGCGGCGCCCCGACGACCAGCATCCCATCGTCAATGGCTACGTCATATCCGAATGCGTAACTGGACCAGTTGTCGGGGAACTGGATACCGGGTTGCACCGTCTCCTCATGGGACCATGTTCCCGAACCGTTGTCCCTTCGGAACAGTTCCACGGATCCGGTGAGTTGATTGCTTGTCCAGTCGGTGTTTCCAATGGCGATGACCACGCTTCCGGAAGCATCGACATCCATATCGAGGCTGAAGCCGAATTTGAAATCCCCACCCATGATCGATGGATCCTGAAGAGTACCCTCGAGCGTCCTGTTGCCTGTTTCGAGATTGATCCTCCAGATGTATACGAGGCCGTCCGTGCCTCCATCGGGATCCCCAGCTGCGATCAAGGCGAGATCCCCGAGAACCGCTGTAGCCACGGACATTCCGAGTCCACTGCTTGATTCGACCGTCAGTTCATCTATCAATGACCAGTTGGCACCATCCCTTTCGAAAACGGATGCTGCGCCGCCGCCCGAGTTGTTCAACTGGGGGGATCCGACAACGGCCACATTCGCGTCCATCGCGATGGAGAGTCCGAATCTCGATCCATCCTGCAGAGTCGGATTGACGACACCATGCGATTCAACAGGTGTCCAGACATCCGATTTATCCCGATAGTAGACATGGACCTCACCGGAACCATCACCCCTGTCGTCACCGACGATCGTGAATCCATCGGCACTCGCTATCGCATATCCGAAGGATGGGGTGGAGGGTTCGAGCCATTCCGGTTTCTCGACCTTGGTGTTGGCCAGACGTATCGGAAGGGTTTCCCGGATATCGGATTGCCATTGACCATCCGTCTTCTGGTAGAAGAAGACTCCGCCGACTTCCATCGCATCGAAGCTGCCAACATCCAGGAATGGCGATGCGACCATGACGCCAAGTTCACACACCCCGACCGATCTGCCGGACCAGTCAGCCACGGCTGCAATCTCGGGATTCAACACATTCTCGAGAACCCACTCTTCGGCCGTCGGTGAATAGCGAAAGACGGTTGCATGGCCACTGACACTCAAGCCACCATAGGGGGCTCCGACCACCATCAGATCCCCATACATGGCCACCGACCATCCAAACAGGGTGATCAGTGCATCATCTGCATCCACGATGGCTTCGTTGAACTGCCATTCCCCGGTGATCTTGTCCTCACCGTAGCTGAGTACAGCTCCCTGGATGGCACCAATATTGGGTACACCGATCATCAGTCTTCCCGACGAGTAGGTGATGCTCTGTCCGAAGTTGCCGCTGTTCGATCTCCACGATTCCGGTGGAATGATCAACTGTCTCGGCTGTGGTGTGTCGTTGACGCATGGATAGGCCACCGCGGCCCCGGTCGTCATGCCATCATTCTCGGATGTCGGTCCACCGATTCCAAGCACGGCATCCTGATAGTCCAGCCCGACTCCCCAGTTGTTCAGGATCGTGTTACGCCCGGTATCCGGAACTGGAACCAGGCGAGGTCCGCTGTTCGATCTGGTGATGCCGATGCTCCATACCTGACCATTTCCTCCCGAGGAATTCACATCGTTGAGCGCACACACGAAGGCATATGAATCATTGAGCGCGACATTCTCTCCAAACCGACTGTTCGCGATCCCACTGCCGTGGTCAAGGGTGTCAACATGCTCCCAGGCATCGTTTTCGCCACTTAAAAACCTTCTGAAGAGATAGGCTCGACCAGTTGACACACCAGATGAATTGGTTGCGCCCGGTGCTCCGACGATGATGGTGTCACCATGCATGTCGACCGAGTAGCCGAATTCGAAGTCAGAGTTGATTTCAAATGCCGGAAGTAGACCTCCAAGGGAGGTCTGGTGTTCCCATTCTTCCAAATCAGGATTCCACTTGAAGACATCGGCTCTGCCAGTGTCCCCCTGGGGTGATCCATCATCCATGCTGGGAGAGCCGGTGACGAGAATATCCCCCAGGACGACCAGATCCGCTCCAGTGACGTCACCATTCTGGGGTGTGGGCAGTTGGATCAACTGCGATCCATCGAGCAGCCCGATGTTCCTCTCCTGAGAGGTTCTCTGCTGGCCTGTTGTCAGTGATGTCAGAAACAACACAAACACGAACGGCAAAATGGCTGTTCTTGCTCTCATCTTTCTCGATACTCCTCAGGGATCCGATTCCGGGAACCTATCCTTATTATGGACACCATGAATGTATCGACAATGCTATTCCTCCAATTATGCTTGCACTGTCAAAAAAGGGACTTCCTACCCTCCTTAGATGCAATTAAGCGCTGTATTGATCTACTTGTTTATGGATGGCGAGCCGGTTTCTGGCATACCATTCCAACTGTTGGCCGAATACGGCCATTGACCAGTCAGCCTTGAATTCGATCCTTGGAGCTCCAGTTGGACGCTTCTGCCAATAAACCACTGGAGCCACAGGCTTTCAACCCGCTGATCTGGCTGCTGGATCTCTTCAGCAGCGTCAGGTTCGGCATCCTGCTGCTGTTCCTGTTGTTCGTCTATTCAGCCATTGGTTCGGCCGGCCTTCCACTCAAGCTGGCGATCTGGGAGCCAGGTGCCTGGACGACGGTGCGGGCCTGGCGTGGCATCGAGATGACCGAATACGAGTGGTTCAATGCATGGCCTTTCTTCCTTCTGGTCGGCTTGACCTGCCTCACGCTCGTCGTCACCACGATTCGTCGAATTCCGTTCAACATGATCAATCTCGGTGTCTGGATGGTTCACGCGGGACTGATCATCATGTCGCTTGGTTGCGTGTACTACTTCGGAACGAAGGTCGAAGGCGATGTTCCCATCGCAAGAGCGAGAATCCAGATTCAGCCCGAGGGCGGCGAAGCCGTCGACCTTCGAGCCATGCCCGGACATCAGGTCGAAGTCGAGACTCCGGAGGGCCCCTGGAAGTTCCAGGTCATGGACATCAACCCCAATTGGGAACTTCTGACCGGTCCGGACAAGGGCAAGGCGGCCTATGCGGTCAAGGTCATGGTTGAATCACCGGATGGCATGTTCATCAGGCAGCTTCTGGCCAACTATCCCGAATACACCGAAGACATGGTTCGTTCATCCGATCCAGCCCAGCCATGGGCGCGGTCGATCAAGCAGAACGGCACATCGCTCACGGATGATTCACTCGTCATGAGCCTGAAACCCGACGAGCAGTCGAGATTCTGGCTGATGAATTCCGCCGCGATCTACCTTCGCGAGGTCAGTCGGAATCCGGATGGATCCACGACCCCTGTGACCGATTGGGTCGAGAGGCCGATCGAGGATCTTCCCCGTTACAACGAATACGTCGAGCTGGATCGAGAGGTCTGGCTTCCGTCCGGTGAGGATGAGATCAATACGGGACCTCTTGTTCTCAAGACACTGGCCTCATCATCGGATGATCCACTCAACGAGATGCCGATCTACATCACCTCCTATCTGCCCTACGCGGGAATGGAGACCAGGGACACACCGGGCTGTGAACCATGTGGCGATCCACTGAATCCCGTGGCCAATCTCACGCTCGATACAAGCGCCGGCCAGCAGGTGGTCCATCGAATGTTCGCATTCGACGAGAACCAGACTCGTCCCGATCCATCATTGATGCGATTCGAATGGATCGATTCGGAATCCAGAATGGATGAGATGACGGAGGCAAGCGGACCCAGGCTCCGTATCAGGATTCCCGATTCCGACATTGAAATCGAAGAGGACATCCTGCGATTCTCCGAGATCGAACCCGAGACACCATGGATTGCCGTCGAGGATACTGACTACGAGTGGCGCGCACGTCGAATCGACGACGACATGACGGTACGTGACCGCCGCTTGAATCTGGCCCGCATAGAGATTCGAAACGACAACAGGACGTGGTTGCGATGGGTCTTCGACCGACCATCGCTCAACGGAGATTTCCCCTTCGATGGTCCCGCTGAGGACCACTCGGCGATGGATCGGGATCTGGACGACTCGATCAAGATGACGTATCTGCCGGCCACGGGCCCCAAGGCCCCGGTCACACTGGTGGCGGGACCGGAACCGGATCAACTCCGACTCGTCTCCATGCTGTTGCCTGGTGAGACGCGTACAAACGATCTGGTGATCGGCCAGCCGCATCAACTCGGCCCCGATGTCACCATGACGGTCACGTCCTACGACTCCCGCATGCGAATGGAGACGCGTCCACGAGTCATAGAGAAGCGTGCCAGACAACCACGCGCAGGTGGACAGCTCTCGATGATCAAGATCCGCATGCCCGACGCCAAGCGACAGGCATGGTTGACCTATCACCACTACCCGTTCAATGGCTCCGAGGATCTCCTGAGGAGGTTCTCCTACCAGCCATCGATCATGTCGATGCCCGACGGGCGTCTCATCGAGATCATGTACTCAAGGGAGAGTGCGCCACTTCCATCCACCGTTTCCCTGAAGGGATTCGATGTCAAATCGCATGTGGGTGGATTCACCGGTGACGTGTCCAGCGTTCTCAACTGGATCAGTCAGGTCAAGTTCGATGATGAGAGGGGATCGGTCCTCTCGGATGTGAGTGTGAACGATCCAAGCGAACGCAATGGATATTGGTACTTCCAGTCCCAATGGGATCCCCCCGAGCGGGCCACAGAGAACAGTCCCGCTGTGGCGGGACTCAACTACACCATTCTCGGTGTCGGCAACCGAAACGGTGTCTGGACGATGCTCACCGGCAGTGTCCTGTCCGTGATCGGCATGATCTACGCGTTCTACATCAAACCGATGATCAAGAGACGCAGAGCCTCCAATGTCTACGAGAAGCTGAAGGGAGCGACCTCATGATCCACTTCACGGTCCTGTTGATCGCCACAATGCTCGCTGCCGTGCCGGTTCCCGTCGTCGAGACGGTCGAGGAAGTCCCTGTCGTGGAGGTTTCCTTCGAATCCCAGGTGGACATGTCCCCGTTCAACGAGGTGGCGGTCTGGGAGGGTGGTCGCATCAAGTCCTGGGAATCATTCTCGAGATCGATGATGCAGTTCGTGAGTGGTTCCCGGAAGATCGATGGTCAATCGCCCGCCTTCACCTATCTGGACATGGCGTTGCGTTCGAGTGCCTACGAGAACAGGGACATCATCTTCGTCAAGAAGAAGCCGATGAGGGCAGCCATCATCACGGCGCTTGTCGATGGGGATCGCCCCGAAGGGGCAACAGTCGAGCGTCTCGAGAAGTTCATGGAATCGGGTCTGATCGCCAGGGAATTCATCCTGAGTCCAGGCGTCATCGAACTCCTCGCCAGCATGCAGGGCGATGTCATGCGTTTCGCCAAGCCCATCGAGGCCATCCAGACCGCGGTGGGCGTCGGACGTCCCGAGGTGCTTCGCCGTTCGATGATGATGGTTCCCCCGACCGGACCCGATGCGTTGAATCAACCATGGACGGGTCTGGATGATCTTTCGGGCATGGCACCCGGAGACGAGATCTCCTCGGGCTGGCTGGATCTCCAGTCCGCCTGGATCGCCGAGGATGCCCCGGCCGTGAACAAGGCGATCGCCGAGCTGGCCACTTCGCTTCAGCTGAGAAATCCGGAGATCTATCCATCCGCCGAGAGACTGCAGTGGGAGAGCTTCTATTTCCAGTGGAGCCATCTCACCTGGGTCTGGATCATCTATCTGTTCAGCATCGCGTTGCTGCTGATGTGGATCGTCTACAAATGGCGTGGTGCGTTCTGGCTGGGCATGACCGTCTTTGGCCTCGGATTCATCGGACAGACAATCGCCGTCCTGCTTCGCTGGTATGTGGCGGATCGATTCCCGAATACCAACATGTTCGAGGCGGTGACGACATCCGCCTGGTTCGCGGCGATATTCGCACTCATCATGGAGCTGGTCGTCCGTCGGACCCGCATGTCCGGCATCTTCGCGCTCGCCAGCGCCATCTGTTCGATGGTGGCCATGATGGCGACCCGTCTGTATCCACTCGAGCTCAGCGCCGGTATCTCGAACAAGATGCCCGTGCTTCATGACATCTGGCTCTACATCCACACGAACGTGATCATCTTCTCGTACGCGTTGATCTTCCTGGCAGCCATATCCGCGGGTCTGTACATGCTGTGGCGACTGGTCTCCCGTGACGGCAAGGGCACCGATGCCTGGGCTCGTGCCGGCGGTGCCGGTTTCCTCATCGTCCCTCGTGCCGGTGGTCAGGCCGGACTCGTCTCGACGCGAACGGGCTTCGGCCACGTGCTCGATGGAACGACCATGATTCTGGTCGAGCTCTCGTTCATCCTGCTGTGGGCCGGTCTCGTGATGGGTGCCATCTGGGCGGACCATTCATGGGGCCGACCATGGGGATGGGATCCCAAGGAGGTGTTCGCCTTGAACACCTTCATCATCTACGCGCTGCTGATCCATGTTCGCATGAAGGTCACGGACAAGGGGATGTGGACCGCCATTCTCGCGATCATCGGTTGCGCCGTGATGCTCTTCAACTGGATCATCATCAACTTCACGATCTCGGGTCTGCATTCGTACGCTTGAAAAGCCATTGCCTTTTCATGGCAGATCCAGGATGGGTTGAAACGAGAACCATCATCGAGGACTGTGGCGTCTTGATCGAGGA
>DEYM01000172.1 GCA_002364555.1 Phycisphaerales bacterium UBA3158
TGCCTGTTCTTCTGGAACTGACGGTTCCATTCGCCAGAGTCGATGGGATCGTCGCCGCGATCAAGGGTGAACGTGCCGCGGCCGAGGTCGAGGCCTCGGCGGGTGCTCTGCTGACCCTGCGCAGCGAGGTGGTCGATCTCCACAAGGGCAGCACGGGCACGCTGGTCCTGATTCGCAAGACCGCCAGTACGCCTCGAATCTATCCGCGACGATCCGGTGAGCCCAAGCGAAGACCGCTGGGTGAAGAGGCGGCAGACCATCGTGTTCGGTAGTCCCGTCGACATGCTCAACGCGGGCGGTGTTCTGTCCGGTCGTGTGGAGGATTTCGAAGAGCGGCCTCAGCAGGCGAAGATGGCGGCCGCCATCTCGAGGGCCATGTCCCGACGTGATCGACTTCTCGTGGAAGCGGGGACCGGTGTCGGCAAGTCCTTCGCCTATCTGCTTCCTGCCCTTGAGCGGATCGTCAACCACGGCGAACGAGTCGTCGTGGCGACCCACACGATCAATCTGCAGGAACAGCTCTTCGAGAAGGACATCCCCGTGCTCTCCGGACTGGCGGGCGGTTCCCTCAAGCCGGTTCTGGTCAAGGGCCGCAACAACTACGTCAGTCGGCGTCGACTCAAGCTGGCGGCCAGCCAGTCCGATCGATTGATCCGCGACGCGAATTCCGGGCGTTCACTGACGATGCTTCAGGACTGGGTCGCGAGCACTCGTGACGGCACCCGCCGTTCCATGCCGACGCTGCCTGATCCGAGGATGTGGGAGTACGCTCAGAGCGATTCCGGGAATTGTCTGGGCAGGCGATGTCCGACCTTTGAAAGCTGTTTCTACCAGACTGCCAGACGTTCTCTCGACGAGGGGAATCTGCTTGTCTGCAATCATGCGATGTTCTTCTCGGATCTTGCGCTCAGGCTCAGAGGTGGGGGTGTCCTGCCCGGATATGACCATGTGATTCTCGACGAGGCACATGCAATCGAGGATGTCGCCGCTGAACATTTCGGTCTTCGACTGTCCGAGGCCCAGGTCAAGCAGCTCTTGGGTGAACTCTGGCAGCCTGCCAGAAACAAGGGGTTTCTCGAGACCATCGATGCTCAGGGATCCGGAGTGATGGAGACGAAGGCCGCCGTGGAGCTGGCGCTTCAGGTATCGGAGTCGTTCTTTTCCGATCTTCTTGCCTGGCAGGAGCAGAATGGTGGCAGCGGTCGTATTCCAGGCCCGGGCATCATCGACAATGCCTTCACGCTGGCATTCGAGCGGCTTTCGGGATCGCTCAACCTGCTCAAGGGCGCGCTGGAGGAGGACGCTCAGCGAGCCGAACTCAATGCGTATGCACAGCGTGCAGACGACTATGCCCGGGCAGCCGGTGCGTTGATCGACCAGTCGATCGAGGGATGCGTCTACTGGCTGGAGGGTTTTCAGCCTCGTCGCGACGGAAGTCGGCGAACCCCTCAGCCGAGCCTTCACTGCATGGTCGTCGAGGTGGGACCCGTTCTCGAGCGATGTCTGCATTCCGCGGAACATTCGGTGATCATGACATCGGCGACGCTGGCCACCGGTACCGTGGGTGGGTTCGATCATGCATCGAGGCGAATGGGTTGTCCGGATGCGGAGACGATCCAGTTGGGCAGTCCCTTCCATTTCTCGGATCAGATGAGGGTGTTCGTCGACAGCACGATGCCCGAGCCCTCGGAACCGTCCTACCTGTCGCGACTCTCGGACAGAGTTCTCGAGCTGGTCAGATCGACCGGGGGTGGTGCGTTCATCCTCTGCACGAGTTTCAAGATCATCGAGCAGCTCATGGATCGAATCGGCGAACAGCTGGCTGGAGTCGGCGGCCCCGTTCTGGTTCAGGGACGAGATGGTTCCCCTTCGAAACTGCTCGAGGAGTTCAGGGCCGCAGGTGACGGCGTGCTCATCGGGACCTCGAGTTTCTGGCACGGTGTCGATGTCAGAGGCGATGCGCTCAGAAGCGTGATCATCACCAGAATTCCCTTCGATGTCCCGGATCGACCTCTGGTCGAGGCCCGTTCGGAGCGGGTGAAGGCCGCTGGTGGCCATCCATTCATGGATGATGCCCTGCCACGAGCCCTGATTCGTTTCAGGCAGGGTGTCGGGCGTCTCATACGCTCCAGTCATGATGAGGGAATCGTCGCCATCCTCGATTCGCGGGTACTTCGAAAGCCCTATGGACGACGATTTCTCTCGGCGCTACCCGAGGGTGTGTCCATCAGTGATCTGGCCTCCGGAGACGCCTCCGACGCCTCCGATCTCGCATGAGATTCGTCACGACTCGTTAGACTTGTGCGCATGCTCAAAAAGGTTTTCAAGGCGTACGACGTCCGGGCGACTGTTCCGGACCCGTTGAATGAATCGATCGCCCGCAGAATAGGGTTCGGTGCCGGGAGACTTCTCCTGAAGGAGGCTGCCGATGCCGGACGGACCGGTGAGGCGGCACGCCGTGTCGTCGTCGGTCGTGACATGCGTCCACACTCGCCCGAGCTGGTTGCGGCCTTGAAGGCCGGACTTCGGGCCGCGGGAGCGGATGTGGTCGATGTCGGACTCGTCGACACGCCATTCATCTACTTCGCCGTGAATCACATCGACGCCATCGGTGGCATACAGACCACCGCATCGCACAATCCGATCCAGTACAACGGCTTCAAGTTCAGCCGCATGGAAGCCAAACCCATCGGCATGGGAACGGGTCTCGAACTGATCCAGACCTATGCCGAGGAGGATGACGGTTCCGGTGAACCGGTCGGTGGTGAATCGAGCATGGATCTATGGGAGCAGTACAAGGCCCATGTCCACAGGTTCCTCCATCCCGATCTTCTCAGTGGCAAACGGACCATGAAGGTCGTGATCGACGCCTCCAATGGAATGGCGGGAACGTTCATGCCCAAGGTGTTCGGGGATGTTCCCGGTCTCGACATGACCGAGATCAACTACGAGAACGACAAGGGCATGTTCGTCCATGAGCCCAATCCACTCGTCGAGGCGAACCTGCGACAGGTTCGAGACGGGGTCGTCAGCGAGAAGGCCCAGGTGGGCATCTGCTTCGACGGGGATGCGGATCGCTGCATGGTGGTCGATGAACTGGGCACTCCGGTCGGGTGCGATCTGCTCACGGCCTGGCTGGCTGAGGGTTTCATCAAAGACGATCCCGGTGCCAGCATCGTCTTCGATCTGCGTTCAAGCCACTCCGTCTCGGAGATCATCACGGAGCACGGGGGCGTCCCGCATCGTTCAAGGGTGGGGCATGTCTTCATGAAGGGCAAGGCTCGAGATACCAATGCGGTCTTTGGCGGTGAGCTTTCCGGACACTTCTACTTTCGCGACAACTTCTTCGCCGATTCCGGCGCCATGGCCTTTGCGGCAGTGGTTTCAAGCCTGCTTGATTTCGAGGGCAGCATGAGCGAGGCGATCAAGCCGGCTCGGCGGTACGTCCAGTCGGGTGAGATCAATTTCAAGAACGAGGACAAGCAGGGCGCCATGGCGGCCCTGGTGGCGGCCTATCCGGATGCGAAGACGGATGATCTCGATGGCGTGACTGTTGATCTGGGATCCTGGTGGTGCAATGTTCGCCCCAGCAATACCGAGCCGTTCCTTCGTCTGAATCTGGAGGGCCCCGACGCGGCCACGGTGCAGCGGAAGGTCGATGAAGTGTCCGTGCACCTGGGCAAGCGAGTCGAGGAATAGCCGTTTCGACCCGAGTCACTCTCCGGGGATGATCGAGATCGTGCCTTCCCATGGGCTCGAGGCCGACGCATAGAGGCGACGTGGGATTCGTCCGCTTCTATATCCGTGGTAGCCGGCCAGGCAGGCCATTCGCATGGCGTGGGCCATGCGAACAGGATCCTCGGCATGGGCGATACCGGTGTTGAGCAGCACACCATCGGCGCCCAGTTCCATCGCCAGCGTGATGTCGCTGGGGGTGCCGACCCCCGCGTCCACGATCAGGGGATACGCAGGATCACCGCCGTGATCGGGATCCTTGAGGAGTTGTCGAATGATGTGGATGGCTGATGGATTGGCAATGCCCCGACCAGAGCCGATCGGACTGCCCGCGGGCATGACGCAGGCCGCTCCGGCATCGCGGAGTCTGGTCGCCATGATCGGATCATCACTGGTGTAGCAGAGCACGCAGAATCCATCGGCGACCAGTTCGCGACAGGCTTCCAGGGTCCCGACAGGATCGGGCAGGAGCGTCTTCTTGTCTCCGAGTACCTCCAGTTTGACCCAGTGTTGTCCCGGGTTGTCCACCTGTTCGAGAAGATCTCTTCCGAGTCGTGAGACGCGGATGGCATCCTCGGCACTGAAGCAGCCGGCCGTGTTGGGCAGGATGGTGTATCGATCGAGGTCAAGGAAGTCGAGCAGCGACCGGCCCTGTTCGTCCACGAGCCGCTCTCTTCTGACGGCGACCGTGACGGCGCTGCAGTTGGATGCGGCCAATGCGGACTGCATGGTCTCATGATCGGGGTACTTGCCGGTTCCCGCGATCAGTCGACTGTCCAGCGTGCATGGTCCGATCTTCAAAGTACTCGCTTCGAATGTGTCAACGGCGCTGTTCATGCCGTGCTCCTTCTCATCCACCGCCGACAAGTGTGACGATTTCGAGGATGTCCCCATCCTTCAATCGATGGTCTGTTCGTTCTCTGGCCGGTATGAGTGTTCGATTCAATTCCACTGCGCAGGCCGTCTTCTCCAGACCAAGCTTGACGAGGACCTGTCCGATGGTGCCCGCTTCCATCTCCCGAATGTCACCATTTATGTTCAGCTGCATCGGCACATGATAGACCGTGGAGGGCGGCTAGAGGAGGAAGATGACCGTGATCAGCACGAACACGGGTACCAGGACCGGGATGCTGTAGCGGAAGACGAATCCGAAGAAGGAGGGCATCTCGACCCCGGATTGTTCCGCGATCGCCTTGACCATGAAGTTGGGGCCATTGCCTATGTAGGTCATCGCGCCCATGAATACGGCGCCCAGGCTGATGGCCACGAGGAGATTCACCGGTACGGAGGCTCCACCGAGGAGCATGAGCATCATGGTGCCGGCTGGATTGGTTCCCGTCTCGGACAGCTTGAAGAAGACCAGATAGGTCGGTGCGTTGTCCAGCACACTGGAGAGTCCACCGGTGATCCAGAAGTAGTGCCATGGTTCGTTGATGATGGTGGTGATCTGGGCTCCGCTGGCCTTGAGCACTTCAAGGGGTACCTGCATCGTTATGAAGATGCCTATGAAGATGGCGGCCACCTCGATGATGGCGTGGTAATCGAACTGGTTGGCTTCACGGATTCGCCTTGATGTGAACACCAGGGAGATGCCCACAAGCAGCACCATGCACAGTTCCCGCATGAATTCAAAGGGAGCCCATTCGAAGAATGGAAGCGGATTGGAAGGATTGATGAATGCCACGCAGGCGATGACTCCCAGCAGCCAGAGGAAGTTGATCCCCCCATGGATTCTCAGTGGCTGGACATTCGCCTTCGAGAAGATCTTGACCACCTCGGCTTCTCGTTTGAACTGGATGGTGTCCCAGATGTAGTAGATGAAGAGCAGGATGACACCTGCCACGACCCACTCCATCCAGAGATTGAGAGTCCAGAAGAACGGTACGCCCTGTAGATAGCCGAGGAACAGCGGCGGGTCGCCGATCGGTAGAAGCGTACCGCCGATGTTGCTCACCAGGAAGATGAACATCACGACGGTGTGCACCTTGAACTTGCGTTCACGATTGGTCTTGAGAAGAGGACGGATCAGCAGCATGCTGGCCCCCGTGGTTCCAATGAAGGAGGCGATGAGGAATCCGATGGCCAGGAAGCTCGTGTTGACCTTTGGCGAGGCGGGTACATCGCCGCTGAGGTGGATGCCTCCACTGATCACATAGAGACTGAAGAGCAGGATGATGAACGGTACGTACTCCTCGAGCAGGGCATGATTGAGAACGTGTCCGATCGAGTCGTAGCCGACGGCGATCCAGTAGAACGCCAGTGTGGCCAGTGCCAGTGCCATGGCCATCAGGTATCGGCTGAGGTTGCTGTGCCACCAGTGTTCGGTCATGGGAATCAGCGGCAGGATCGCGATGCATCCCAGAAGAAGCACGAATGGAATGATGCCAAGGCCCCACATGCTTGGCAGATGAATCGACTTGGCATTGATCTCCGTGGTTTCCGACTCGATGCTGGCGGTCTGCTTGTACAGCTCGCCCGGCTTGGGCAGATCGCCGAGGGCCGTCTCCTCGATGACCGTCTCAGCGACATTCTGTTCACCATGATCCGATGCCGGACCATGATGGGAGCCGCCGAGTCCCAGAATCAGGAGTGCCAGGATAACCAGGCTCGAGAGGACGCAGAAGACCTTCGCGGTGTTCCGGTTGCGGGGAGTGGATTCGGTTTCACTTGGAGTGATGGTCATGGGTTTCTCGTGATGGCGATGGATGCCGAATTGGCTGGATCATGGGTTGGGTCGATGGATCATCGGTGTTCATTGAGTCTGCTTGAGCGTCTGGATCATCGGCAACTGATCCAGCAGCCATCCAGCGAAATCGGTCTTGGTCAGGGGTCGATCAGGGGCGGCTTCACGTCCATGTGCCATCAGAAGGAGGGCATCGACCATGTCCGAGTCCATCGTATCCAGAGGATTGGCCACGATGGCGTCGACGCCTTTTCGAATGCGCTTCGACTCGCCATTGGAACGTAGATTGCCGATTTCCTCGAGGGCGAAACCGATGATCGTCTGGTCTTTACGGCAGTCTTCGGCGAGTTCGGCAAGAAGATCAGTCGTCGGTTCCAGAGTCAGGGTCAACGGCCCCGACTGTCGGGGGTGCTTGCCGGAGATCGTGTCGGAGGGGGCATAGTCCGAGACGGCTGCTGCCATGATCAGGACATCGCTATCCCGCCAATGCTCGCCCAGAAGCATCTTGAGTTGGGCTGATGTTCGAAATCTCATCACCGTGATGGTCTGATCCGATGGTGTCTGGCAGCCGGGTCCAAGGAGTAAAGTGGTTCTCCAGCCTCTCCCGGAGGCATTTTCCGCGAGCGATACGCCCATTCGACCAGAGGATCTGTTCCCAATGAAACGCACCTCATCTATGGGTTCATAGGTTGGGCCAGCGGTGATCAGAATCCTTGGATTATGAGAAGCCATGAGTGGGCTCGTTTCTCTCCATGGTCGCGTGCGGGCTATCTGCGGCGGATTCATCCCGGGACTCTGCCACAAGCTGCCCTTTCTCTTCTTGCGGTAGGGCGGCGACCCCGGCATACTACTCTCTTCATGGGCTTGATCCGGTTGTCGGCCGGGTTGTGTCCTTCAGCACCCCTCCAAGAAAGCTCCTGGATACTCAATGGCCCGAAAGACACGAGTTCGACTGAAGCTGGGCGAGATCCTCATGAAGCAGGAACTGCTTACGAAGGATCAGCTTGAACAGGCGTTGTCGTTGGCACGCGGTTCAGGGCGGCGTCTCGGTGAATCCATCGTGGAGGCGGGCTTCTGTACCGATGTCCAGATCGCTGAGGGGCTGGCCGAGCAATTCGGCATGGACTACATCTCCATGCAGGAGCCCGAGCAGGTTGAGTCGATCGATATCGATGCCGCTCCGGTCGATCTGGTCCGCAAGCATTTGATTCTGCCCGCAGGCGTGAGCAATGGGCGTATGAAGATCATCGTTCACGATCCGATGGATCTTGAGCTGCTGGACCTTCTTAGATTCAGATTGAATGTCGAGCTCGACACGGTCATCGCTCCGCGGAGTGCGATCAAGGCCTACATCGATGAGAAGATGGGTGGCGGAGAAGCGGTGGCTTCGGAGTCGCTGGTGACCGAGTCGATCGATGTGACCGTCGATCGTTCGGTCGACGCCTCGGTTGATATCAGTACCGGTGATGATGATGCCCCGATCGTTCGTCTGACGACCAAGATCATCGAGGAGGCCGTTCGAGGTCGTGCATCGGATATCCATATCGAGCCAATGGCCGACAGAGTCATGCTTCGCTATCGAATCGATGGTGTCTGCCATGTACGGGACAATCTGCCCAAGCGCATGCAGCCGGCCCTGCTGGCGAGGATGAAGTTGATGGCGGGTGTGAACATCGCCGAACGTCGCATTCCCCAGGATGGTCGAATCAAGATGTTCATCGATGATTCGCAGGTCGACTTCCGTGTGTCGTGCTGTCCCGCGTATCACGGCGAATCCGTTGTTCTGCGAATTCTGCGTCCGGATTCAGCCAGGATCGGCCTCGCGGCACTTGGTTTCGAGCAGGATCATCTCGATATCTTCAACAAGATCATCCGTCGTCCCAATGGTATTTTCCTGGTGACCGGTCCGACCGGTTCAGGCAAGACGACGACGTTGTATTCGGCTCTTGATGTGCTCAACCGGCCTGACCGCAAGATCATCACCGCAGAAGATCCGATCGAGTACAGCTTCGCCGGGATCAATCAATGCCAGGTCAACGATTCGATCGGGCTGACCTTTCCGAGCATTCTCAAGTCCATGCTCCGTCAGGCGCCCAATGTCATCCTCATTGGTGAGATTCGAGACCGTGAAGTGGCCGATATCGCCATTCAGGCTGCCCTTACCGGTCACCTGGTCTTCTCGACCCTGCATACCAACGACGCCCCCTCGGCGATCACCCGTCTGATCGACATGGGTGTGAAGCCCTATCTGGCCGCCAGTTCGATCCAGGCCGTGATGGCGCAGCGTCTCGCTCGTGTTCTCTGCACATGCAAGCAGCCGGCTGAAAGTACCGATCCCAAGTTGCTCAAGCTCATCGGGCTCACTCGCGAGGAGGCCGATGGCAAGATCATGGATGCCGTCGGCTGTCCCAAGTGCAATGGGCTTGGATACAAGGGACGGCAGGCGATCTTCGAGTTCATGATGATGACGAACGATATTCGGGAGATGGCCTTCGCTAGAGCGCCTGTTTCCGAGATCCGTCAGGCCGCCATCCGTGATGGCATGCGGGATCTTCTCGGGGATGGTCGCATGAAGGTACTGAAGGGGATTACGACACCCTCCGAGGTCTCCAAGTTCGCTCAGGCTGAAACGCTGCTTGGCGATAACATTGATGTTGAATGACATGCTCATGTGAGCAATGAAGGAGTGGTGGCATCATGTCCACGATTCAGATTGACAGGTTGCTGGATACGGTTGTTAAGCAGGATGCTTCTGACCTTCACCTCACGGTTGGCAGAAAGCCGACGCTTCGTCTCAATGGCAAGCTTCGCAACCTCGATACCAAGGTCCTCAACTCGGACGACTGTGTCGCCTTGATGAAGTCGATCACGCCGGAGCGCAATCAGCAGGAGCTGCAGGAGATGGGCGGTACCGACTTCGGCTTCGCCTACGGTGATGCCGCTCGTTTTCGTGTCTCCGTGTTCCGCCAGAGAGGCGATCTGGCCCTTGTCCTTCGCCTGATTCCAAATGAATTCCTGACCTTTGATCAGATCGGGCTTCCGCCGATCTGCAAGGATCTGATTCGTCGCCCTCGTGGCCTCTTCGTCGTGACTGGTCCGACCGGTTCGGGCAAGACCACATCGCTGGCCACGATGATCGACTACATCAACAACAATCATGATCGTCACATCGTCACGGTCGAGGATCCGATCGAGTACTACCACGAGCACAAGCAGTCCGTCATCAATCAGCGGGAAGTGGGGGCTGACGTCCCCTCGTTCGCCGAGGCGTTGCGTCGAGTGCTCCGCTCCGACCCGGATGTCATTCTCGTTGGCGAAATGCGTGACCTGGAGACGATCGAAGCCGCTATTCGAGCGGCCGAGACCGGTCACCTGGTCTTTGGAACCCTGCATACCACCGGTGCCGCCGGCACAATCACCCGTATCATCGATGCCTTCCCGACCAACCAGCAGGCACAGATCCGAGTCCAGCTCTCCTCATCGCTCGTGGCAGTCCTTTCACAGGTACTTCTGGCCAGAGACGACAAGCCCGGCCGTGTGGCCTCATATGAATTCCTGGTCGTGACGCCGGCGATTTCCAATCTGATTCGAGAGAACAAGACCTTCCGGATCGATTCAGCTATCCAGACAGGCCGAAAATTCGGCATGCAGCTGCTGGATGACAATCTGTTTGACCTGTTTGAGCGTGGTCTCATCTCAGCTGAAGAGATGGTGGACAAGGCCAGAGATCCCGGTGAGATCACCAATCGTGTCCACAGGGCGGGCAAGACAGTTGGTAGGCCTGAATTGGATCAGTCCACCGAGGACTCCTAGAAGCCCGCATTCGGCTACTTCTTGGCCTGCCACCTGGCTGCAATTAATTGCATAAATCGGATGTCATAACTGTTTTTCACCAGAAAAACGGCTCTGCCTATCTACTTTCTATCGAATCTATAGGTACTGTTTGATGGTGCAGTAATTCTGGGCTTGGTGCCCTGATATGACTTCGAGTCAACCCAGCTGGGCTCCTTGCCTCATCTTGTTGAGCAGGGCAGATCCCGGCCCGCCGCAGGCCAGTGGCCCCTGGCGGACAAATTGGAGTGGATCCCATGGCAAAGAGCCAAGCGGGTGATACACGCAGTAAGACCCGGGCAAGAGTCAAGGGTCGTTCCACCGGTACCAGCAGCCGTTCAACCGGAGGTGCTTCTGAACTGAAGGGCCGCCGATTTGGTCGTGTGCTTGTGAAGCTGGGGGTTCTGACTCGTGATCAGGTCCAGGAGGCATTGGCCATCCAGAGGGCTCGCAAGGAAAAAGGCGAGTCCTCCAAGATCGGTGCGATTCTCAAGGATCTGGGCTACATCAAGGAAGAACACATCCTCTCCGCTGTCGCAGGGCAGGCCGGGATGGAGATGGTTGACGTCGATCCCGACGCATTGGAGCTGTCCCTCGTGGAGCATCTTCCGGCGGAAACGGCCAAGACCTATCAGATCATTCCGCTTTCATTCGACGAATCATCCAGATCATTGACGATCGCCATGAAGAGTCCTGACAACTTCAGGGCCGTCGATGACCTCCGCCTGTTGATGGGTTTCACCGTCAACGCGGTGGTCGCACAGCCTGATGTGATCGACAAGGCCAT
Source organism: Phycisphaerales bacterium UBA3158 (assembly GCA_002364555.1). GTDB lineage: Bacteria > Planctomycetota > Phycisphaerae > Phycisphaerales > SM1A02 > UBA1668. Next base: position 11,037 of record DEYM01000172.1, read on the forward strand.
CGAGAAACTCTACGCCGGTGCCGGTTCATCGATGCTCGACATGATGTCCCAGCTGGAGGATTCCGAATCATTGGCGGCTCTGGAAGGCCGGGGCGACTCGGTCGATCTCGAGCAGGTCGCGCAGGCTGCAGATGACAACAAGGTCATCCGTCTGTTGAATCTCGTCCTTCTCCAGGCCATCAAGGACAAGGCCAGTGACATCCACTTCGAGCCATTCGAGAACGAATTCAAGATGCGATATCGCATCGATGGCGTTCTCTATGAAATGGTTCCGCCTCCACCGCATCTGGCGCTTCCCATCGTCAGTCGCGTCAAGGTCATGGCCAACCTGGACATCGCCGAACGGCGGCTGCCTCAGGATGGTCGAATCGAATTGACCGTCAATCAGCTTCCGATCGACCTTCGTGTCTCCGTGCTTCCGACCATGTACGGCGAGTCGGTCGTCATGCGTGTGCTGGACAGATCGAACGTCCAGCTGAGCCTGGACAAGGTCGGGCTTCGCGATGACGATCTGGAACTCATGCGGGAGCTCATCAGGAAACCCAACGGGGTCGTCCTGATCACGGGCCCCACGGGGTCAGGCAAGACCACGACTCTCTATGCGGCCTTGTCGGAACTCAATGATCCCGACACCAAGATTCTCACCGCCGAGGATCCGGTTGAATACGACATCGACGGCCTGATCCAATGTCAGGTCAACAACGATCAGGATCTGACGTTTGCCCGTCTTCTGCGTTCATTCCTTCGTCAGGACCCAGACACGATTCTGGTCGGTGAGATCCGCGATCTCGAGACCGCCCAGATCGCCATTCAGGCCTCACTGACCGGTCACCTGGTCTTCTCGACCCTGCATACCAACGACGCTCCCTCGACCATTCTCCGAATGGTCGATCTTGGTGTCGAGACGTTCCTGATCACCGCCACCGTGGAAGCCATCGTCGCCCAGCGGCTTGTTCGCCGAATCTGCGACAAGTGCAAGGTCGAGTACGAACCGTCCGAGGCCGAGCTGATGGAACTGGAGCTTCGGCCATCTGAAGTGGCCGGCCGCACGTTCTTCAGAGGTGACGGCTGCGACAATTGCAACGGAACCGGCTACCGAGGCCGACTGGCGTTGTACGAAATCATGGTTCTCGATGACGGGCTGCGTGAAAAGATCGTCGCTCAGACGTCCACGGCCGGTCTGAAGGCCGAATGTCGTCGTCGAGGGATGAGGACGTTGCGTGAAACAGGGCTGATGTCGATCTACGACGGTCGAACCACCATCGATGAAGTTGTCCGCGAAACGATTGCCGAGGAGTAGCCCCCAGCGGGTAGAAAATCATGCCGACCTATCAATATGAAGCACTGGATGCGACGGGCAAGCCACAGCGTGGTGCGATCGATGCCGGTTCATCTGAAGAAGCCATCCAGCAGATTCGTGGCCAAGGACACTTTCCCACTTCCGTTCGTGAACAGAAGGGCAAGGAGAAGGCTGCTACTCCAGCTGGCGGCGACAAGCCCAAGAAGAAATCATTCCTGTCCTTCGACTTCGGCAAGAAGAAGAAGGCCGATGATGATTCCGGAACCAAGAAGAAGAAGAAGAGCCTCTCGATTTCATTCGGTGGTGTCAAGAAGAAGAATCTGACGCTGTTCACCCGTCAGCTCTCCACACTCCAGGATGCTGGCCTGCCACTGCTTCGTTCGCTGCAGATTCTCGAGCAGCAGCAGAAGGGCGGCAAGCTCAAGGAGGTTCTCGGACTGGTCGTGGAGGATGTCGAATCGGGTACGGCACTGTCCGAAGCGATGGCCAAGAACCCCAAGGCCTTCGATCGTCTCTACAGCAAGATGGTCAATGCCGGTGAAATCGGCGGTGTTCTCGATGTCATCCTTCAGCGTCTGGCCAACTTCATGGAGAAGGCCGAACGGCTCAAGCGTCGCATCAAGGGTGCGATGATCTATCCGATCGTGGTCATCCTGATCGCCATCGTGATCGTCTCGGGCATCATGATCTTCGTCATTCCCAAGTTCGAGGAGATCTTCAACGACTTCAACACCGAACTGCCCGCCCCGACCCAGTTTCTCATCGATGCCAGTGGTTGGATGGCCGGCAAGGGCCAGGATATCCCCGGGTTCGTCTATCTCGTGGCGGCGCCATTCGTGCTGTTCTTCGTCCTGAAGATCTTCCGTCGCACCGACATCGGTCGGGCCGTCACCGATTGGACCCTGCTTCACATCCCCGTGATCGCCGGTCTGGTCGAGAAGAGCACGGTAGCCCGATTCACGCGTACGCTTGGAACACTCGTCTCGGCCGGTGTGCCGATTCTCGAGGCGATCAAGATCACGCGCGATACGTGCGGCAACTACGTCTTCGAGAAGGCGCTGACGAATGTGCATGACTCCATCCGGGAGGGCGAGACCTTCGCCGAGCCGCTCAGGGAGTCCAAGGTCGTCGATTCCCTCGTGGTGAACATGATCGACGTCGGTGAGGAAACCGGCGACATGGATGTCATGTTGATGAAGATCGCCGACAACTACGACGAAGAGGTCGACGTGGCCGTCCAGTCGCTTCTGAGCCTTCTCGAGCCGCTGCTGGTCGTCTGCCTCGGTGGCGCGGTCGGCTTCATCGTCATCGCGTTGTTCCTCCCGCTGGTCAAGCTCATCACCAATGTTTCAGACACGGCCAACAGCTGATGTCCGGCTATTCAAGGAAAGAGTCCATGGCTACCTGGCGTAGAGCTTTCACGATGACGGAACTTCTGGTGACGATCGGGATCATGACGATCCTGTTGACCATTCTCGTCGTCACGGTCGGGGGCGTTCGCGAGACCGCTCGTGTGGCCAGCACCCGTGCGGTCATGACGGCGATGTCGCAGGCGACCAGCCGGTTCCGCGAGGACACCGGTTATCTGCCGCCGGTTCTCGACAATGATCGTGGGCTGGTCGATGCCGTCCCGATCACGGACACGACCGGTGGTGATGGTGCCCCGAATTATCTATCCCAGATGCAGGGGTGGTATTCCTACACCTCTCCGGCTGAATATCTGATCGGCTACGGCGATCAGGAACAGGATGGTTTCGGCGGTGATCCCAACGGCACGGCCAATCGTCCGGGAATTCGAAACCCCGGCCCCGATGGCGTCTGGGGTGCGACTCGTGACCCGGACACCGGTGGTCTGCTGGGCTGCGATGAATCCGGATCCGGACCGCTTGTGACCCGAAGGCCTTCTGCCAATGGCAAGGTCCTCGGGCCGTATCTGGAACTCAAGGACGAATCGATCATCGGATCGCTTGGTGTTTCGGCTGACAATCCGCGTGCGTGGGATACGGGCAGCATCGATCCTTCCAGTGGTGCTCCGCAGGTCTACTTCCCCGGTGATGCTGGGTATGACCGCAACGCTCCCAAGGTGATCGTCGATGCCTGGGGCACACCCATTCGCTACTACCGTCGGGCGTACCCCCAGGGTAATCCAGGCGGCTCCTTCCGAGCCACGCACACGCCGCTGGCTGGTATCGACGGGTCATCCCAGACCTGGCAGTACAACCCGACGCTCTCCGAGTTCATTGCGCTTCGCCCATTCGAGATCGAGCCCTCGCAGGCGACCGACTACATCTTCCAGCCCGGCGGGCAAGGGGTCGGCTGGGGGGATTTCAGCGAAGGTGGCAACGCCACCAAGGGCGATCCGACCACGACGACGAGTCTGCAGTCGGGTGAATTCGCCTTTCTTTCAGCCGGTCCCGATCGAAAGATCTTCAACTGGCATCGTGCGGACTATCTCGAACGTGGTGGAAACGACGGGGATACCTTTCTGGGGTGGCTTGGACATCATCCCTCCAGAGCCAATGATTCCGGTTGGTTTGCCGATGGTCGTGGTGGCTACTGCCACGCGGATGGCTGGTGGCAGGCTCAGGCAACCGAAGAAGTGAACAGGGACAACATTCGGGAGATCTCGCAATGATGCATCGTCGTCACAGACTGGGTTTCACACTGATCGAACTCACGGTCACCATCGTGATCATCCTCATTCTCGCCACGATCTCCCTGTCGATCGGCAGTCGAGTGCTTCGCAAGGGGGAGACCGACGAGACCTTCTCCGCCATGAAGATAGGTGCGGCTGCGCTGCATGAATTCTCCCAGAGCAGAGGTCGACCACTTTCCTATGGGACGACGCAAGGGGACTGGCCCTATCTCCTCGCGGGCATGTCGGATGAATCCACCTGGAACTGGGACATCATCATTCCAAGCGACATGGTCACCGCCGATGATGTCGACTCGCTTCTGGCCGCTCGTGAGAAGACACTCCACGAGAATGTGAAGGACATCGGGCGTCAGGTCTGGCAGCGTCTCCAGGGGCATGAGGCATCGCGGCGGACCTTATCCAAGATCGACGAGGACCTGCTGCTCTCCGAGGCCCAGGGAGGCCAGACCATCCCTTGTCTCCATGACTCCTGGGGGAATCCGATTCTGATCGTTCTTCCCGGTAGAAAATGGCGAACTGATGGTGCATCCGAGCTGTATAACGACAAGGAAGACCTCTCAAGCGGCTCCTGGCGTGATAGTGACGGAACCGTACGGACCTTCGAGGAGCGTCTTCAGGGGCCTGCGATCAACGGCCGGATCTATCTGGTCAGTGCCGGTCCCGATGGCCTGTTCGGGAATCTGGACTACGCCGTATCCGCCTCCGAGTCCTTTCCTCCCGAAAGCGATGAGCAATTCGTGAATCGCCCCGAGTATCAGCGAACCCTTGACAACATCTACTCCTACGAGGTCAGGACATGGTGAATCGGACGTTCGGACATCGAGGACTCGGCTTCACGCTGCTGGAACTTCTGGTGGTCATCGCGATCATTCTCATCGTCAGTACCCTGACGCTGATCTCCTATCGCGGCATCGCCAACGACATGAGAATCTCGGCGGCGGTCCAGGACGTGGCCAACATCCTCGACGAGGCCAGATCCCGGGCCATCCGGGATGGCAGACCGACACTTGTGGCGCTTCGTCCCAGGACGTCATCGGGTGGACAGCAGATCATCGAGGCGGTCGTCGGCCAGGCCAGCGGAGAGACCTTTCGATGGTACGACGGTGATTACGACGGACAAGGGGATGCCCCTCGTTACTCGTCCACCCGTTTTCTTCCCATCATCGGACTCGAGCCACGACAGATGCCCGAGGGCATCGGCTTCGCCACACCGGCTCATCAGTTCGGTGACGATGAGATGTACATGACCACCGGTCGGGTGGAGGTCAACGGCGAAGCGCCCGGTATCGTGCCCGCCATCATGTACGGCTCCGACGGGGAGGTCGTCAGCTACGAACAGGAGAACGATGCGTCGTTCATCTTCGTCGATCTCAACGGAGACGGCGGACAACGCATCGGCGGCAAGGACTACTGCAACCATATCCAGGAGACGGGGTTCAATTCGGATCCGGCCTGTCCTCCCGATCGACGTGATTTCGAGTCAGGCTTCGCCTCGCCCGGCCAGTGCTGGGTCCTGAACAGTCGGTTGCCTTCAGGCCTGCCTCATCCCGATGAGGTGGTGTTCAATGAGGATCTGCCCCTGTGTGCTCGTCAGAACGACGATGAGCCCTTCATTGTTCTGGCGACGGAGCTGATCCTCTTCGACGACAAGGACGCCCGGACCCAGTTCACCGTCGGCAACTGGGCTGACAGCAAGAGTGGGGCGGCAACGCGTGGCAAGGATCTGGGCAACTACATCCTGGCCAATGGTGTTCGTATTCGCCTCAACAGATATACGGGAGTTTCCCAGCTTGATCGTTGAACACTCACATCCAAGTCGCACTGCCTTCTCGCTCATCGAGCTCCTGATGTCGATCATGATTCTCGCGATCGGGCTCATCTCCGTGGCCGCCTTGTTTCCTGCGGGGATCATCCAGCAGCAGCGTGCCAAGGACAGCATCGATGGTCCATCCGTCGCGCGTTCAGCCATGGAGTCGATTCGAAGCAAGATCTCCCAGTCCGACTTTGGTGACTGGACCGATTTCTACACACCAGATGAAATCGACAGGCTGATCACCAATGGCGATCTTGAGTCGTCACCGTCCTACTATCTGGCCGAGGGCGACTGGCCCTGGCTTCGACCCGCACTCGTCGATCCGCAGAACTATTCGGATCCCGCCTATCGCGGCGCCGTCGACGTCTTCAATCGGCTTGGATACGAGAATCCCGACTATACGATCACCGATATCGATACGGATTCCGATTACTACAGCTACTGCTTCTCCCGCAATCTGAATGACGATGTCAATGAGCAGAATTACGGGCAGCTGCTGGGCATACCGTTTTCCCGCCCCAATCTCCGCACCGAGCCGCCAAGGGCGATCTTCACCATGTCGGATCGGACGTGGCCTCCTGGAGGTGGATTGAATGGTGTGCCACAGTATTTCTGGGACTTCATGCTCAGTCGAAGAGGTGGTGTGGTCTACGCGTCGATCTTCGTCTATCGAGTCGGCGGTGGTGTCGAGAATGCCAGGTCATGGGCCGTCGAGCCGGCCAAGATCGGTGACGGTCGGGCGCAGATCCCGCTGCCCGCTGCCACGTCGCTGACTGATCTCTGGAACTCCGGTGACGGCGATCGGTTCGCTCGTGCGCTCCCCGGAACGCAAGGAGGATTCGATCCTCTGGACGCCTCCACATCGTGGCAATACCCGGGCCAGTGGATGGTCGACAACATCGGCACGATCCATCATGTCGAGCGAGGTCGCAACCGACCCGATCAGGCATTCGATGATGGCAAGGGCGTGCTGCTCTTCGAGCCCGTTCCCACCTACTTCGTGGGTGGAGACATTCTGGCGCTCGACGATTCCACGGTCGATGTGAAACCACGTTCGTTCTCGGTACCGCTTCCGGAGGACACGATCAACCTCTTCCAGTCATCGCCCGAGCTGCATGCTGGTGGATATCCGGACGACTCCGTACCCGTTGTGGATCGTCTCTGGTTCGTTCCGAAGGTGGTCGAGACCGACAGTGATGGCGTATCCAAGCAATGGGAATTGATACCGGTCTACGTCATGGTGGAGAAGTTGTGATGAAGCAGTTCGAATCTCGATCAATCCAAGATCCAAGACGAGGCTTCACGCTGGCGGAGGTGATCGTCTCCGTGGGAGTCCTGATCGCCATCCTCATCGTGGCCGGCCGCGTCTTCAACACCGCCCAGCAGGTCTCCAATGTCGGTGCCGCCACCGCGGATGTCATGCAGGAATCGGTCGCCATCGAACGACAGATCCGTGACGACATCGCCCGCATGTCGCCATCCGGGGTTCTGGCCATACACAGTGTGAGTGTTCGAAACGACCAGCGGATCACCGATTGGAATGGTGAGGGGCCAAGGCCCGGTCTGATCAATCCAGGCAACACGAACGCGGCTGCTCGCATCCGCTGCGACCAGCTTGTCTTCCTGACCGACGGCATCAGTCGCATCAAGCAGCTTGGTAGTGATGGATACAGGACAGTCAGTGGCGGTGCTGCCGACAAGAACTGGTTCCCCAAGCTGTTGGGCGAAGGATCGATGGTCTACTACGGCCATGCCTTGCAGTTCCCCGAGCTGCTGCCCTGCAATGTCAATCCGAGTGCCGACGACTCCGGGGAGATCCCTGTTCTCTTCGGGCATGACGTCGATTTCGTCACTCTCAGACAGGCGGATGCCTCGGGGCCCCAACTGGGTGGCTCACTGCCACCATGGTTCGATGGCGGCGCATCTCCCGATGTGCCGACCATCCACAGGCAGTTTCCACGATCGGCCACGAACGAGGACTATGCCGAGTTCACCATCGACTTCGATCAGGTCGAAGCGGATCCGATCATCGGCACACAGCCCGAGGCCAGGAAATGGGTACTCGCCCGACAGGAAATCCTGATGGGCGATGACGATCAGCAGCTGCCTGGTAGCCGGAACAAGCGGATCTATCTGAGTCGTGGCTTCGGCGCGATGTCGCTGTTTCCCGTCGATCCCCGTTGGGATGGCAGTTTCAGCGACATCCATTTCGACACCCTCGGTCTTCTCGAGTCGGGCCGTCTCGATCTGGCAGGGATGCGATTGTCCGGTCTTCGCGAGGCGTTGTCCGTTTCCCGGGATTCCGGAAACCCCAACGGCATCGTGCCGGCCAATCGATCCTGGGACAGTTACGACATCAACGACGTGATCAATCGGGCTGTACTCGATGCCGATGCCGAACCGCTGCTTCCGGGCGAGTCCGATGAAAGAGGGACGCAGCGGGAATTGATCAAGTCACTTGTTCGCTGGCCTCGTGCGGAACGAGTTCCACCCGGGCAGGGCCGCTTCGATCAGCATCTGTCGATTCCAGTGCTTGGCTCGGCCTGCAGCTCGTTCATCGTCGAATGGACCTGGGACGACAACGTTGGTGAAGTCGACACGGTCAAGACGCTCACGACAGCCGGCAATGGTGCCACCGTCGATACATCGATCAACTGGATCGGTCTCAAGACCGACCCCTCTGATTCCTGGGATGGAACCACCAGCGAATCCTCCGGTGGTCAGCGATGGTTCGGTCTGTACGACTCGGCTCGTCAGGTGATGCCGGCGGGCCGCATCGAAGGTGCGGACCAGCTCGGTTGGCAGGGATTCGCCGAGATCTATCC
>DEYM01000050.1:0-5735 GCA_002364555.1 Phycisphaerales bacterium UBA3158
GGATTCCTCGAGCGGCACAGGCCTTCAGATCGACATTGTCGAGTCCGACACCAGCTCGTCCGACCACCTTGAGCTGTGGAGCACGATCGAGAAGCTGCTCATCGACGATGGTGTACGTACGTATGAGCAATCCAGTCGCTTCGGAGAGAAGGGAGTCGAACTCGGGATCATCGATGGCGCACCTGCGGAGATCCACCCTTGAACCGATCCATTCGATGGCTTCCTCGTCGAGGTGTTCGGTCAGGATGATCATTGGTCTGTTGGACATGGCAGGCATGGTACGTCCCGGCCGGATTCGATGAAGAGTAGTCGGCCCGTCACCGCGACTTCGGGAATCCCGGCACTGAAATGATCCCGCACCACCTGGGCATATCGATCTATCTGAGGCGAATATCGTTCAACTGCTTCCTGCTCGGATGCCTCGTCATCGACTCGACCGGACTTGAAGTCGATGATCTCGATGAATCTGACGACTCCATTCGACCGGCCCACCACGAGTCGATCGATCCGACCTCGGACAGGTGAGCCATCGGAGGTCGAAAGAATCGGCCATTCGTTGAGCACCTCCAGATCATCACAGCCAAGGGACTGATAGGCCCTGCGACTCAATCGATCCGAGATGGTCTTGTTCCTGATCGCATCGTTCAGGACTCGTACCGCTTCCGTTCTCTCGTCTGTCGATATCGGTCGGCCCGTCATCATCGAGGTGCGAGTGAAGGCCATGGCGAGATCGTCGTCGGATGGCGTCCCCTCATCAAGCCAGATGATCGTGCGGAACAGCTCGTGAAGAAGCGTGCCTCTTCTACGGGCTCCGGTTTCGATGATCTGGAATGATTCGCGAGTCGACTTGCGGGTCATCGAGGGTGGTGGAGCAGGCTTCGATTCCCCGTTGTCCGTAATCCGAATCGGACGTGGTTCGCCGATTGGTTCGATCACTTCTCGTTCAATCCGGTTGTGATCACTCCATCCAGCCGCCGTGCGTGTCCAGAATCTTCCGTGTTCGTCCTCCTCGACGGAGTTGTAGGCGGCATCCAGGTCTGGTATCGCTCCTCGAACGATGGAACCCGCGGAAAGAACCGTCCGATCGTTCTTGCTCTCGACCTGGAAGATGAGATTCAGCACACGGCGTGCACGGGTGATCGCGACGTAGAGCAACGACAACCGGTCCCCCAGATTCCGCTCCCATTCACGTTGGGATACGAACTCGAGCAGAGGAACATAGTGTCGGATCGACGAAGACATTCGAGGAACGATGAGTGCCATGGGCTCCTGGGGGGATGGTGACCAGGTCAGACATCCGCCATCCTTGTTCTCCTCCACCAGCGCATCGTTGAGCACGGGCAGAACGACCTCGTCGAATTCAAGCCCCTTGGAGGCGTGCATGGTCATCACCCGGACGGATGCGCCCGAAGGCTCCCCTGCGGAGGAGGACTCGACGTGCCGGACGAAATCACCGAGTACCAGAGTGTCCGTCGGATTCCAGGCTGCCGCGAGATCGATCACGTATTCGATCGCCTTGCGATCTCCTGCATCCATGTGCTCATGTATCTGATTGACGATCGTCTGAAGATAGCCATCGATCCCGAGCGAGATGATCTCCCGACGGATGTGCAGAGCGATCTTTGAAAGCAGCTGATTGCGCTTATCCGGTTCGATCAGCTCGATGGGAGGCAGGTGAACGACTTCGCCGATTGGGGAATGCGATACGTCGTAGGCCGCCTCTCGATGATCGGGATGCTCCGCCAATCGAAGCAGGGACATGAAACACACCACAGCCCTTGAATCGGAAAGCGAGCCGGCACCCTCTTCACTGGCATCGATGCCAGCCGATTTGAGCGCTTCGACCGCGGCGGCGACCTGCTTGTTGGTGGACAGCAGGACTCCGATCGAACCACTCACCTCGGAACGATCCTTCACGATCCCGACGATCTGCTCGACCAGCGTCTGGTTCTTTATGGTGTCGTTGAGCCTGCCACCCTGTGGAACGCGAGCCGCAGGATCGATCTGATAGGCCAGAACCGCGCCGGGCATGTCGGGATGGGCCGTTTCATGATGATCGAATCGCCAGTCGGACAGCGCTCGTGAAACCGGAGTGCCCGAGGTCCTGGATTTCGGCAGTCCACAGGTTTCAAGGGTGTTCGATGGAATCGAATGGTGTCGAGCCCTCGAGAAGGCGGCGTTCTCATCAAGGCTCGAGAACACGTCGTTCACGAAATCAATGACGGCAGGACCCGATCGATAGCTTCGATCGAGTGTCGATTCATGGAAACCATCCTCGACGAGTGTCGACAGCTTTCCAAGCAGGGACGGTGTACCACCCCGCCATCCGTAGATTGACTGCTTCGGATCGGCCACCACGAGCATTCGTCTTGGTAGATCGTGGCCACCTTCACCCGAGAGTATCTCGCGGATGATCGGTTCCATGACGTTGAATTGCGCATCGGACGTGTCCTGGAATTCATCCAGCGCGAGATCCCGTATCTCCGAATCGAGTCGGTAGTTCAACCACTCCCGATTGGTCGACTCCAGGAGTCTGGCGGCAGACAGTTGATCGGCGATGTCCTGGAATCCGTAGAAACCCGCTTCCCGATGACGTCGACGGGCGCAGATGTCGATTCCACGAAGCAGAATCCGCCATGAACGCATCTGTGATCTGATGGCGTCCACGATTTTCATGCGCGCGTGCTGGATGAGTGGATTGATCGCCATCTCGAACTCGACAGGCACATCTGATCTGTCGAAGGGCGTGTTCAGGGCCGTCGCGGTGGTGATGCTGTCCTGAAGAAAATCGAACCAGTCGTTTGCCCCGGCGATCTCGACGATTCTTCTTCTCGCCTTGATCCAGTTCGCCTTCTCGGTGCCATCCTTCTTCAGGGCGAGTGGCGCCCCTTCCAGATTCCTGATCGATTCCACAACCTCATCATCACTCAATCTCGATGCACCGGGCACGATGATCTCGTCCTCAAGGGAGTCCAGGAAGGACCACATGCGATCGTCGCCGGCTATCAGGTGTGATTGTCTCCATGTGGAGATGAGTCCGGGTGAGCTTCGTTCCCCGAACACCAGGGGGATCAGACGCCCATGTACCTGCGCCTTGAGTATCTCCTGTTCGGCTTCGACCACGAGCGTCCTGATGACATCGGCGGATGCCTGGTCCAGTAGATCGTCCAGTGATCTCGTCCGGATCGAATGGAGTGTGGGCTCGTCGCCGATCGACCATCCCACCGGCATGCCTATTTCACCCGCGAACGTCTGCGCGATTCGGTGGAACAGACCATCGAGTGTTCCGAATTGGAGCCTGTGCAGACTTCGTGTGACATCCGCCAGAATCTCGTTCATCTCTTCGGGTGTGGGTGCGGGATTGACTCCGAACCCATCCACGAACATCGACAGTGAATCCGGATCCATCGCCGAGGCGGCGAGATGGTCCAGTACCCGATGGAGGATCTCGCCAGCTGCATTTCTCGTGAAGGTCGCCGCGACGAGTCCGGCTGGATCCGCGTCTCCGGTCCTTCGTCTGCGATCGATCATCCACCCGATGCATTGATTCGCAAGCGTCCAGGTCTTTCCACATCCCGCATTGGCCGTGATGAGCTGACGAAGTTCGGTCATGAAAGAACCTCGCTGACGGCTTCCTTCAATCGACCTTCCCGGATGATCCTGATGACTTCCGAAGCGGTCGCCTCCGCCTCCTCGATGTCGCTCATGGACCAATCGGCGAGCCTGAAACCGCTGCGTGCGGGATCCGGCGGCAGACTTATGTACCCAAGTCCTGTCGGGTCCAGCTCGATGTCCCTGCTCTGCAGGAGAAACCGGTAGAGGGGGAGCTGGAGATCGATCCAGCCATTCCTGTTTCGATGGGCTTTCTCGGGAGTTTCGCCCTTGGCACCGGTCTTGTAGTCGAGCGCCTGGTATCCATGGTCCCTGTGGTGATCGACACGGTCGATCTTTCCATGCAGGTAGAGGCCATCCGCATCGGGATACAGTGGTGGTTCGAAGCCCCGGGGGCCGAAGTCGGCTTCGACCATGTGGACTCTCCAACCATCCTTCGCCCGCTGCGCCTGTCTGGGCGCAAAGGCACGGAGTCGGTGGCGAGCGATCTCGACCTGGAGGCGGACACCCGGCAACTGGTGCTCGCCATACCTCTTGAGGACATGGTGGTCGAGGATCTCCATGAATTCGGATTCGATGTGGGACGCGTCGTCGTCGGATGTCTCACGCCTCAATTCACGTCGTCCCCATTGTTCGAGGACCTCGTGCAGGAACGAACCGAATCCCATCGCATCAAGTGCATCGTTGTTCTCGATGGACTGGATTCGGATCCTCTCATCACGTTGAAGGAGAAAGTCGAATCTCGTCTTCGACTTCAGATATCCCTTGAAGGCCGTGACCGAAAGATGGTTGATCACAGGCTCACCCTCGGGCAGTGGCCGATCGATGAATCCGGTTGCGCCATCATCCACGGAATGCCACTGTGCCATCTCGGGCCCACGCCTCCTGTCGTCCACCAGCCAGGCGATTCGATGGGCAAGCGGCTTTCCATCCAATCGAAGGAGCAACCGGCTCGGGATGAGCGGCTCTCCGGTCGATGATCTTCTCGCCGTGACCAGTCTGACATTTCGACCCGACTGGAGAATGGCCGACAACAACCAGGCATCGCGTGCCGTTCGACGTCTCTGGGAATTCAATCCGAGCAGATCGCGAGCCACCTCCGGCAACCAGTTGTCGACGGATGCCGCTGATGGAAGAATTCCCTCGTTCAGACCGGTGAGCATCAGATCGTCGGCGTCATCGAGATGCGCCTCCAGCCATCCGACAACCCCGACCGGGGCGTTTGATTGCGATCCTCCGGAATGACGTTGAAGGGAACCGACGATCATCCGAAGAAGTTCGCAGGCTCGGACCTCGGGCATATCCCCCTCGATATCGAGCTGTGATTCGAACAAGTCGCGCAACAATCTCAATGAAGAGAGATCCTCGTCCTCAAGCGGTGAATCGCTTTCGGCCATGAACTCCTCGAGCATCCCCATGATCGGCCGGGCCCAGTCGGATGTCGGACGTTCACCCTCGGTCAATGGCGCCAACTGTTCCAGAAGAGGCCCTACCAGCGACTTGAAGGCGGCACGAGTTTTCGAACCTTCCGGGAAGTCGCTCAATGTGCGAGGCAGATGCTTCGACCAGAGTGAATCCCATCTGGCGACTGGTCTATCCACCCCTTGATCCATCAACCATTTCGATAGGTCCGGGTGACGAACGAGCTGCGCGAGGTATCTGGCGGACTCGTCCTCCAGGTAGTTGGCCAGCGTGGCCAGCAGTCGACCGATCCGACCGCGCTCGAGTCGATTGGTCGATAGGGAATCGATACACAGGCCATTGGTTTCGAAATGCTGTTCGAAGAGTGGTTGGAGATTCTCATCCGGGACCGCGATGGTCGCGCACTCGACGATTCCTCGCTCGTGCGTCAAGTCGGCCATGAAGTCCAGGGCGGCCGCGATCTGATCGTCCACCCGTTCGCAGGTGACGAGTTCATCCGCTGATATGTCGATCGGCCTCTGTTCCCACGCGTCGATGTCAACGGCGCCGTTGACATCGAATACGTTCGCCAGTTCCTTCTCGTCACCATGAATGACCGTCCTGACGACAACACCCGTTTCACCGATCGAATCCAGGAGACGGATCATCAATCGGGATGGATCTGCCGAGATGATCGTGATCGAATCGATGTCACCGGTCAC
>DEYM01000050.1:6093-6294 GCA_002364555.1 Phycisphaerales bacterium UBA3158
TTGGATGCGATCGACGTCGACATTAATCAGACCAGCGGATTCCAGACGACTGCCGACTTCCTCGTGGAGTCCGACCAGAACGCTCCATCTGTCCTCCTCGATCGGAAGACCCGCCTTCTGACAGATCTCCATCGCCCCCATCGGCGAATAGCCGCCGCCGCCAAGTTCGCTCATCAACGAGCAGAGGCGATCAGCGAGGGT
>DEYM01000071.1 GCA_002364555.1 Phycisphaerales bacterium UBA3158
AGCTCGTGGTCAACACGGGGGATCAGACCCGGGAACTCGTCGTCAGTGCCAAGTTCGGCCCCGATGGACAGACTTTTCTGGAGACGCCCGACTCTCTCGTCGTTGCCAAGGACGGCTGGTTGAACGTCGTCAACTACAACATCTACGACCGGTATCTGCGTGTCCAGATGAGCGGGACGGTGCCTCAGGAATTCGATTCGATCTATTCGGACAAGTACATGGCCGGGTTCGAGGTCCTCATGAGGGATGGCGAGCCTTCCGAAGTGTGGTTGGAAGCCATCATGATGAGATCCATCGGGGTTCCCGCCGTGACCGGACTCAAGGATGTCACTGATGACAAGGGACGTCAGCTCAAGCAGATCAGTCTTGCTGGGCGAATGGGCAGTGGATCGCTTGACTACGATCCCGAGTCCCGGAAGATCGTCCGCGCTCGATCCTCCATGTATCCCATCGACGTGCAGGGTGCCCAGCAGGCGGGCAGCTTCAGTTGGGAGATGAACCTCAACATCAATGCGACCTTCTTGAAGGAACTACCTGAGCCGATCGTGTTCGATCCCGGCAAGCGTCTGGGTGTCGGCTCCCTGAGGGAAGTCGATCCGGTCAAGCGGAACAAGCTCGTCGTCGGCAACCCATCGCCAACCCTGACCGCCAAGCAAATGGACGGTTCCGACATCGACTTCTCCACGTTCAAGGGCAAGATCGTCGTGATCGACTTCTGGGCCACCTGGTGTGCACCATGCAAACGCGGTCTCCCCAAGCTCAATGAGCTCTTCATGAAGAACGGCCGCAACGACGAGGATGTCCTCGTATACGCGGTCAGCATCATGGAGACCCCGCCCAAGGCCGAAGGTAAGATCGAGAAGGTCCGTGAGTACTGGAGCAAGCAGGACTTCGCTGTGCCGACGGTTGTGTGCGTCGACGACGAGATCCCACGCAAGTGGGGCATCACCAGCATTCCGAAGCTTGTGATCCTCGATCAGGAAGGAAAGGTTGCCGAGGTGATCAACGGCTACCAAAGCGATCTCGAAAAGAAGATCCAGGCCAAGATCAAGTCGCTGCAGGTCGCTGAATGACCAGCCGCATGGTTTCCGGTCTGCTCCTTTTCCTGACGGTCTCGATCCTTGGATCCACCAGCAATGCTGGCGCTTCCACGAGCGGGGAACTCGCCCGTATCTCGAAGGCGATCGCTGCCCAGAAGCCGGTTCGAATCACAAGTCAGATCGAGTTCGAGCTGATCCAGCTCGAGCCGCCCGGTGAACCGATCCGCGTGGAGCCGTTCTCGACCGAACTGGATCTGCTCGAGGATGATCGCCGTGTCTATCGAAACGGCGAGTACGAGGTCTTCATGCAGGATGGGACCATCATGGCAACCAGAGAGGGGGTCGATGACGCCTATGTCCGTATGCGTCTCGAGGGTGGGCCCGCTGCAGTCGCCCATCGACTATTCGGCTCAACCTGGCATCCAATGCTTTCGTTGATCGACATCGATTGCGACGATACGACTGTCGATGGTGCAGCGATGTCGCTGTTGTGTTCCTGTGAGCCTTCGGTGAGACGTGATGGTTCCGATGCTGTTGTCGGGATGACCTGGGCATCCTCGACAAGCGAGCTCTCGCTTGACTTCGAGCCTGGCACATCGAGGCCGACGGGTGGCAAACTGATCCTGAAGGAAGGCGACGAGGTTCCCCGCGGCACTCATCTGATGATGAACTGGTCCTGGGCCTATGCCCCTCTGGCCAAGGAATCGCAGGAGTGGATCCGGCGAGAAGGTCGATTTCGTGTTGACCGGCTGACGTCTCTGAGGAAACTCGATGAAGGGGATGCGGCGGCAATCGGTGCACCGGCGCCCGATCTGAAGCGTCCGACGCTCTCGGGCGGCGTGATCGACATCGATGCATTTCGAGGTCGTGTGGTCGTCGTCGACTTCTGGGCATCGTGGTGCGGCCCGTGCAGGAAGGCATTGCCGCAGTTGCAGACGTTGGCGGATGAACTCGCCGATTCGCCTGTGACGGTGCTGAGTGTGAACTGCTTCGAACAGAAGAAGGGGGCGGCGGCTCGGAATGACATACGGGCCATGGTGACGTCGTTGTCACTGACGTTGCCCGTCCTTCTCGATGATGACGGCACCGCTGCGAGAGATTGGGGTGTGGAAGGACTGCCTTGCACCTTCATCATCGATCAGGCCGGCCGAATCACTTCGATACATGCCGGTGCGGGGCCCGACTATCTGCAGACGATCCGCGACGATGTCGTCTCGCTTCTGAGTGACTGATCAGGGGGCGGGACTGGCTACCGTTGGTTTCGATGACGCCAGATCCCTGGTGATGGCCTGCACGATCTGCTCCTGAAGCCGTTTGCAGCCGCGAACCTTCGCAAGGTCATTGCCCATGATGCTGAAGCTCCGGCATCTTCCATCGGGAGCGAAAACCAGTCCGCTCAATGCACTCACGCGATTGATGTAGCCACTCTTGGCAACGACTGTGCAGTCATTGAGATCGCTCGAGCTGAATCGGCTCTCCAGCGTTCCCGAGCCCGGTGATGGAAGCGATTTCCTGAAGGCGAGACTTCTCGGAGAGTCGTCCGAGAAGCTGTTGAGCCAGAGGGTCATCACTGACGGGGGGATCTTGTTGAGCCTGCTCATTCCCGAACCATCCGACACGGTCAGGCTGTTCTTGTCGACACCTGTTCGTCTCTGGACGATCTCCTCGAGCGCCTGGCTGCCATTGGTCCAGGAACCGGGGCGATTCGTGAACCGATTGCCCAGATGCTTCAGGATCGCCTCGGCATACATGTTCTTGGATTCATGATTGCATTCGAGCAGGACGGTGTGCAGGGGGGTGACCACGTCGAAGAGGACCGTCCCGTCATCGAATCGCTCATCGACTTGGGCATATCGAATGCGGTCAACCTGGATGCCTCTTCGATCGAGTCGATCCGCGATCAGACGTGCAGTGAACATCGCCGGTTCATGAATGGAGACCTCCACAGGCGAGACCTGCCGTTTGCCGACGCTGCCGCGTATCACGATGTCGTCGGCGAGTGGTTGGCGATGGGGATCGATGGTGTTGGAGACCGACTTGCCGCTGGCAACCGTCATCTTGTTGCTGATGGGCAGGAACGGTGCGTTGGGTGATTCGCCAAGCAGAACACGGGTCCTGCTGGAATCGGGAGCGGGCCTGAGCGAGATGATGTTGCGATGGAAGTTCAGGCCGGATACCTCTGCGCAATAGTGTCTCTGGGCCTGATTGGCGGGCCATGAGGCGTGAAGCAGATCACGGTCGAAGATTCGATCATCGATGATCAGTTCCTCGATTCTGTCGATCCCGGATCCTGCGATCGCATTCGCCCAGAGCTGGAGAAGGCTCTCGATATCAAGAGGTCTGCCATCCTGATCGGCCATGTCCACAAGCAGATCGGGATCGCCCAGGGCGGGATCTCCCTGCCCGATGATGATCAGGCGGTTTTCATCCAGCAGGAGTCTGGTGCGAAACTGATGATCGAGCGGGAAGACATCAAGGGCGGCTCCTGTGCTGAGGAGTTTCATGTTGCTGGCCGGGATTCGGGCCTTGTCAGCGGCGATGTCCACCATCTCACGGCCGTTGTTGGCATCCCTGATCGAGATGCTCAATTTGGATCTGGGTATCTTCGATTGACTGATCGCCTTGTCGACCGCCGAGGCCAGATTACCGGCCAGCAGCTGGGAAGCCATGCAGACCGAGCCGGCCATGATCAGCATCAGGGCTGACGCCGACTTTCGACGGGTACGGGGGGTGCTGAATGGACGAGAGGTCATTAGGATCATGCTACTTCGTAAGGATTCGGCCGTCATGCCCACTCGAGATGAGGAAACTCTGAGAATCGTTGAACTTCGTGGTCTGCTGACCGGGGCCAATGAAGCCTACTACCAGCAGGCTGCTCCTGTCATGACGGATCGGGAATTCGACGAATTGATGGCCGAGCTCATCCGATTGGAAGGAGCTCATCCTGAACTGGCCGATTCGAATTCCCCCAGCCGTGTGGTGGGAGGGGGCACGATCAACGGCTTCGAGACCATCGATCACAGTCATCCGATGCTGTCCATCGACAATACGTACTCGGTCGAGGATGTTCGCGGTTGGTACGCGAGGATCATCAAGGGTCTCGAGGGGCGGCAGCCTGTTCTGGCCTGTGATCCGAAGATCGATGGTGTGGCGGTGGCCATTCGATTCGAGAACAGACGTTTCTCACGAGCGGTCACAAGAGGTGATGGAGTCAAGGGTGACGACATCACCGCGCAGGTTCGACGACTCACCGGTGTGCCGTTGTCGTTGCCTTCGGAGGCTCCGGATTCACTCGAGGTCCGTGGTGAGATCTTCATGCCCAACGAGGCCTTTGAAAAGGTGAATCTGGCACGGGAGAAGAATGGTGACCAGTTGTTCGCCAATGCCCGCAATGCAACGGCTGGAACACTCAAGTCGCTGGATACATCGGTGGTGTCGGATCGAGGGCTTGCCTGTCTTGTTCATGGTGTGGCGATCGTCCCCGATGGAATGGCAGATGGCTATGTGGAATTCATCGAGCAGATAGCCCGATGGGGTCTGCCCACGAGTGATCTGGTGAAGCGATGCGATTCGATTGAAGAGGTGATCGATGCCATCGAGCAGTTCGGGCTGTCTCGCGATGGGCTTGGCTACGGTGTCGATGGAATGGTGGTCAGAGTCGACGACTTCAGCTCGCAGTCGATGCTCGGCGCCACTTCGAAGGCCCCCAGATGGTGCGTCGCCTTCAAGTATCCGGCGGAACAGGGACGGACGCGTCTGACCCGGGTCGATTGGCAGGTCGGCAAGAACGGAACGCTGACACCACGGGCCACGATGGATCCGGTTCCCCTGGCGGGCACGGTCGTCCAGCACGCGACGCTTCACAACATCGAGGAGATCAGGCGAAAGGATATTCGCACCGGGGATCTGGTTGTCGTCGAGAAGGCTGGGGAGATCATTCCACAGGTGGTCTCCGCGGTAACGGGGGAACGCTCTGGAGATGAATGCGTGATCGATCCTCCCGACACCTGCCCGGCTTGTGATGGCCTGGTCCAGCAGGAAGGGCCCAAGCTCTACTGTCTCAATCCCGAGTGCCCGGCGCAGCTTCGAGAGCGGATCGCCTGGTTCGTGGGCCGTAATCAGATGAACATCGATGGACTGGGTGAAAAAGTGGTCGAGCAGCTTCTCGAAGCGGGCTTGATTCACCATCTCTCGGATCTCTATGCACTTGGTTCGGAGGACCTGTTGCCGCTGGAACGCATGGGGGAGCAGTCAGTCGAGAATCTGCTCGAGGCAATCGATGCAAGTCGTCAACGGGGATTGGCTCGGGTTCTTGCTTCGGTCGGCATTCGGAACATCGGTCGTTCGGCAGCTCGAACGCTGGCGTCGCATTTCGATGACTATGACGCATTGATGGCAGCCTCTGTGGAATCGCTTCAGGCCCTTCCGGACTTTGGTGAAATAACGGCCAGTGTCCTACACGAGTTCCTCCACTCGCCAAAGGGTCTGGCGGTGTTCAGCGGATTGCAGCAGGCAGGTGTGAGCCTGGCCGTCGAGTCGGCTGGGGATGATGTCGAGAGTCCGGTTTCAGGCAAGACGGTCGTGATCACCGGGTCTTTGGAGTCGACTGATCGCCGATCGCTCACGGAGCGTCTGGAATCGATGGGTGCCAAGGTTTCGGGAAGTATCTCGGCCAAGACGGATCTCCTTATTGCCGGTGAGAAGGCAGGTTCCAAGTTGGCCAAGGCGAATTCTCTGGGTGTCGAGGTCTGGAGCGAGGACCAATTGATAGAGAATCTCGGTTCGGCGTGAACTCACGGACGCTCGCGGCTACCATGAGTGACATCTATGGGACAAGTTGCTCTTGGATTTCGAAGCCTTCTCGTCCGCGCCGCGGTGTTCTTCATCATGGCGGCCCTGCTCGCATGGGCTCTTGGCGGCACGCTCTGGCCCAGGTCCGTTGGTGTATTCGTGGATACGGCATCGTTCCAAGGCGAGGACTGGGCATGGCAGGCCATGGTCGATGAATCTCCAAAGCCGTCGGGGAAACCCACTCGTCCACCACTGGAGTTCCAGCTGTGGGTACGAACCAAGGGAAGCGACTCCTATGAAAAGTTCCTTCCCTTCTCGGAAGCGGGCACATTCATAGAAATGCTGCCGTTGATCGTCGATGACGACCAGCTGATCGTCGCGGGCTACCACTACAACATGGAAAAATGGCAGATCTACAGAATCAACGCAGGTAAGGAACTGGGTAAGCCGGTTTCCTATCCCAGTCGTCTGGAGATCGTCGAGGCCTGGTCCAGCCTGGCTGGTTCCAAGAGCCCCTGATTCAGGAACCCGCGGCCGGTTCCAATGAGATCACGCCTGTGATCAGCAACGCCGCGAGCAGGATGGTCAAGCCGATTCTGTACCAGCCGAAGACGGCCAGACCATGCTTGTTGAGATAGTTGACCAGCCATTTGACGGCGATGACGGCGGCGATGGTCGCCACGAGTATGCCCACGACGACGTTGAGCCAGCCGAGCTCTACAAAGAGATTCGGCTGATCGGACGTGACGTTCTTGAGCAGCTTGTAGACGCAGGCGCCACCGAGTGTGGGTAGTCCGAGGAGGAAGCTGAATTCCGCCGCTCGGGCGGGTCTGAGTCCCACGAGCATGGCCGCCACGATCGTGATCATCGAACGACTGACACCTGGCCACATGGCCAGCAGCTGCATCGAGCCGATGAAGAGGGCGGCGGTCCACGCGAGATCGGCCAGATCAAGGCCGGGCGTTCCGTCCACATCGTTGGTTGTGAGTGATTTGGGGCCGCGACCGATCCAGATCATCAGGACGCCACCGGCTCCCAATGCGATCAAGACCGGAAGGGCGTGGAACAGATGTTGTTCGATCCAGTCGTCCAGCAGAACACCCAGCAGGGCTGCCGGGGCGAAGGCGATGGAGATGTTGATCAGGAGCTTGAGTCCGCGAGGATCCTTGCCAAGGGCTCCCTTGATCATGGAGGCGACTCTGGCCCGATAGAGGCCGAGCACAGCCAGTATGGCGCCACCCTGGATGATGATCATGAGTGCATTGACCGAACGGGCGGATTCCCCCTGATCGAGGCCAAGCAAGGCGCTTGTGAGGACCAGATGTCCAGTAGAGCTGACAGGAAGGTATTCCGTGATACCTTCGACGATTCCGAGGATAATGGCGTCCAGAATGGTCATCGTAGTTTCAGTTTTCTCGCTTTTTGTGGCTATGATAGATGCAGATGGCCACTCGGAATACCACATCGACGTTTGAGTCGGGTCAACACGATCTTTCCTCTGTGAATCACATCGAGGAGACCCGTGAGCTCATCAAGTCGGCAGGTCTCAGATGCACGCCCCAGCGACTGGCGATCTATGAACAGCTCAGGCAAAGTTCTCATCCGACTGCCGAGGCCCTTCACGATCGGCTTTCTCGGGACCAGCCGGTCAGTCTGGCGACGATCTACAACACACTCGACACCTTCACGAAGGCGGGGTTGATTCTTCAATTGCCCTC
>DEYM01000130.1 GCA_002364555.1 Phycisphaerales bacterium UBA3158
CACCTCGCCGGACATTGGAATGAAGGCGAGGATCAATCCGGTGATGTCCCTGGTGTCCCTGGAGAGTCGAATGCAGAGATCTGCGGACGCCTGTGATCGATCATGATCCGACATGGTTCCAAGATGTTTCCTGATGCGGGATCTCATGGCGTGCTTCTGTTCATGAAGGGTCATTGGAATCCCCTTCCTCGAGACGTCTTCGTATCTCGGCTTCAAAGCCCGCTTCGGAAGGTTCGTAGTATCGCCGACGATCCTCCAGATACACCTGGCTGTCGGCATCGTCCGGTTGTGCATGCGGATTCACATAGCCCTTCTTCGAGGCGTCATGAGTGGGATCATGACCACTTCGAAGATGCGCCGGAACACTCTGGCTTCGATTGTCCTCCACATCGGACATGGCATCCCAGATCGCCTTTGCTGCCGCATTCGATTTCGGGCAGGTCGACAGGTAGATGACCAGCTCGGATAGGGTCAACTGGCATTCGGGCATGCCGACTCGTTCGGTGATCGTCCAGGCGGCGGCAGCCATCTGAATCGCCTGAGGAGAGGCCAGACCGATGTCCTCCGATGCCAGAATGGCCATTCTTCGGCATATGAACCGTGGATCCTCGCCTGATGCAAGCATGACAGCCAACCAGTGGATGGCGGCATCGGGATCCGATCCTCGAACGGATTTGATCAGAGCGCTGATGTGGTCGTAATGAGCGTCTCCAGATCGGTCGTACTTGAGCGCCTTGGTCTGGATCGACTCTGCAGCCTGTGATCGTCCAATCACGATCGGCGCCGGATCACCACTGCCCAGAACAGCAACCTCCATGGCATTCAATGCTCGCCGGGCATCGCCGTCACAGAGTCGTGCCCATTCATCGAATGCATCATCTGAAATGTCGGGCTGCTTGGACTTGATCAGGAAATCCTCTTGAACAGCGCGTCGCAGAATCATGGTGATGTCGGACTCCGTCAAGGATTCCAGATGGAATACCGTTGAACGACTGGCCAGCGCGGCATTCACCGCGTACCAGGGATTTTCGGTGGTGGCCCCGATAAGGGTGATGATGCCACGCTCGACATCCCCCAGAAGCACATCTTGTTGACTTCTCGAGAACCGATGGATTTCATCAAGAAACAGAATGGTCGCCTTGTCGCCCGCCTCGATATGGCGTCGTGAGGAATCGATCGCCTCTCGTATGTCACGGACACCGATCATCGCGGCATTGGCCGATATGAAACGTCTGCCTGTCTGACGGGCAATCAGAGAGGCGATGGTCGTCTTTCCCGTACCTGGCGGCCCCCACAGCAGGATGGAGCCCATTCGATCCGAGACGATGAGCCTTCTGAGCAATGTGTCCTCGCCCAGAACGGGTTCCTGGCCGATCACCTCATCCAGCTCGGTGGGTCGCATCCGATCTGCCAGCGGACTGGCCTGTGATAGCCGATCGGCTCGTTCCTGGGCCCAAAGATCAGACATGGCTGCCTCCTGAGTCGCGTGTCGGGCGTACTCGGATAGAATCATAGATATGTGTGGCATCATTGCATATGTCGGCGGCAAGCAAGCCAGAGATCTCCTCTTGGAAGGTCTCAAACGTCTCGAATACCGGGGGTACGACTCCGCCGGTATCGCGGTTCTCAACGATGGCATGCAGCTGGCGAAGACCACCGGCCGGGTACGGGTCCTGGAAGAGCAGATAGCCACCCAGGATCGTTTCAATGGAACACTTGGAATCGCCCACACCCGTTGGGCCACCCACGGAGAGCCCAGTGAACTCAACGCCCATCCTCATCGTGGAGGGCGTGGCATCGTGTTGGTCCACAACGGCATCATCGAGAATTTCGCCGCCTTGAAGACCTATCTGATCGACCAGGGGCACGAGTTCGAGTCCGAAACGGACACCGAAGTGCTGGCCCACCTGATCTCGCATTTCTATGAGGATGATCTGGAGGAGGCTGTCCGTCAGGCATTGAAGGAAGTGACGGGTGCGTACGCGATCGCCGTCATGTCCGAGAAGGAGCCGGAGGTCCTCGTCGTGGCGCGCAAGGGATCTCCCTTGATGATCGGTGTCGGAAACGGCGAATACGTCGTGGCATCTGATGCCAGTGCAATCGTGGCTCATACGAAACAGGCGATCGAGCTGGATGACGACACCATCGCCCGGTTGACGACGGATACGTTCCGGACATCCGATCTGGAGAATGTGACCATCACGCCCCAGATGCGCGAGCTCGAGGTCGATCTCGAACAGATCGAACTGGGTGAATATCCCCACTACATGATCAAGGAGATCTACGAACAGCCCGAGGCCATTCGTCGATGTCTCAAGGGTCGTCTGTCTCCATCGGACGGGCGTGTCGTACTGGGTGGGTTGGCTGAATACGCGAGAGAACTCGGGCGTACTCGTCGAGTGGTGTTCCTCGGTCAGGGAACGGCGTTGCATGCCGGCATGATCGGATCGCATCTCGTCGAGAGTCTGGCGAAGATTCCCAGCAGAGCTGATTTCTCAAGCGAGTTCCGCTATCGGAATCCGATTATCGAGGATGGCACCGTCGTCGTGGCCATCAGCCAATCCGGCGAGACGGCCGACACTCATGCAGGGCTTCGTGAAGCTTCCCGCAAGGGAGCCAGGACACTCGGATTGGTGAACGTGGTTGGATCCACGATCACCCGTGATTCCGATGCGGGGGTCTATCTTCGCGTCGGTCCGGAAATCGGAGTCGCTTCCACGAAGGCCTTCATCGGTCAGGTGGCGGCTTCCATCATGCTGGCCGTCTGGTTGGGAAGAAGACGATATCTGTCGCCCTCCGAAGCCTCCTCGATGCTTGACCAGCTCAAGACGATTCCGGATCAGATCAGTCGGGTGCTCGAGCAGAGCGATCAGATCGCTCAAGTGGTCTCCAAGTATGTCCAACGGGAAAACTGGTTGTTCCTGGGTAGGGGCGTCAATTATCCGGTGGCATTGGAGGGGGCCCTGAAGCTCAAGGAGATCTCCTACATCCATGCGGAAGGCATGCCTGCTGCCGAAATGAAGCATGGTCCAATCGCTCTGATCGATCAGGGCATGCCTGTCGTGGTCGTGGCCACACGCAGCAGTCAGTATGAGAAGGTGCTCTCGAACATCCAGGAAGTTCGGTCCAGAGGGGGTCACGTCATCGCTGTGGCCACCGAGGGGGATACGTCGATCGAATCCATCTGTGAGGACGTGTTCTACGTTCCGGATGTCCCCGAGCCGCTGCAGCCTCTGCTCACGGTGATTCCTCTGCAGCTGTTGGCGTATCACGCGGCGGTGCTTCGTGGACATGATGTCGACAAGCCTCGCAATCTCGCCAAGAGCGTGACCGTGGAATAGCCCGCATGACGCGGAAACACAAGCAGATCCGATGGAACTGGTCTTCACACGGTGTGATGGCATCGAGTCGTCCCGTCTTGATGGGGATACTCAATGTGACACCTGACTCCTTCTCGGATGGAGGACTGCACTGGACGCCTCGTGACGCAGTCGAGCGGGCGATTCAGATGCATCGTGAAGGTGCGGCAATCATCGATGTCGGAGGTGAGTCCACCCGTCCAGGTGCGGATCGAATCAGTAGCCGGGATCAGATCGATCGGGTCGTCCCGGTGATCAGGGCCATGCGGGAACAGCTGTCGTTGCCTATTTCAATCGATACCACCAGTGCCGAAGTCGCCGACGCGGCACTGTCATCGGGAGCGAGTATCGTCAATGACGTCTCCGCTGGTCGGGAAGACGCCTCCATGCTGTCGATGGTCGCACAATGGCAATGTGGTCTCATCCTCATGCACAGACTGGTTCCTCCTGATGAGGACAGGTACAGCACCGATTACGAATCGGAGCCGGAATACGATGATGTGCTCGATATGGTGCGTGCATTTCTGCTGAAAAGAGCTCGGGCTGCCGAGTCCGCCGGTGTGCCCACCGAGGCGATCATGCTCGACCCGGGGCTCGGATTCGGTAAATCCGTCAAGCAGAACTGGCAACTGATCAATGGTTGCTCCCGTCTCACGGAGCTGGGATACCCCGTGCTGGCGGCTGCTTCGAGGAAGTCGTTTCTCAAGGCAGTCCGTGGGGGAGATGTCGCCCCTCGGGATCGAGGGCCAGCCTCTGTGGCGGCCTCAATTATTCAGTTTCAGGGAGGCTGCAGGCTGTTCAGGGTCCATGATGTGGCCCTGCATGCTGCGGGGCTCGCTCATGCTGCCGAGTCCGACTCCGGTCCTGCTATGATGTAGGGCCGAACTTCCATGTCCCACCCCAAGAAATGGAGACTTGATCGTGGCTTCTGATGCTGTATTGAATTTTACCGATGACACGTTTCAGGCTGATGTCCTGGAATCCGATATGCCAGTACTCGTTGATTTCTGGGCCGAATGGTGCCAGCCCTGCAAGATGCTCATACCCACCATCGATGCCATAGCGGATGAGTTCGCGGGACGAGCCAAGGTCGGCAAGATGAACATCGACGATCACAAGCAGGTCGCACTCGCTCGAAACATCCAGAGCATTCCAACGGTTCTCATCTTCAAGAATGGGGAGGTCGCCCAGACATTCGTTGGCATCGCTTCCAAGGAAAAGATCGCAGAGGCACTCGAAGCAGCCATGTAGCTTGGCATCGTTGTCTGATAGAATCACATGGCGGTGCCAATCCCGCCTGAAACCTTGATTGGAAACATGGGGCCGTAGCTCAGTTGGGAGAGCGCCTGCATGGCATGCAGGAGGTCGTCGGTTCAAGCCCGATCGGCTCCACTTACAAGCATCATCAAGGCCTCCTCGTCAGTCGAGGGGGCCTTGATACGTGCTGGGGCCGATCAATCCCGTGCAAAGCTGCGATCCGTTGGATCCTGCGCTATGATGCGTGTCATTCAGGAGATGTTCCATGATGCGATCCGTGTTGATTCTGAGTCTTCCACTTGTTCTGTTCTGCACCGGCTGTTCGAATCTGTATCTCGCTCATTATCAGGGCAAGCAGTTCAAGCCCACCAATGAAGCGACACGAGTCATGACGGCTCCGGACGCATCGACCGCCGATCTGATCGGTGTATCGACGTTCTCGACAGACGAGACGGTCGACAACGCGCAGGCGATCGCGGCAGCGGAACGCGTGGGTGCCAACATGGTGCAATGGGATCGAAGTTTCCAGGGTAAATCCACCCAGCTGGAACTCAGGCCGATGTTCGGGCCGTACACAAGCGGGACCGAGTGGGCACAGGGCGGATCACTGATCGGCGCGGAGATACCCGTTGAGGAGTCCTGGCATCGATATCACGCACGTTTCTATCGTCTGAAGTGAGATCCGGAATTGTCCGCAAGAGACCGCTGGATGCCTGATGATGGCGACAGGGTGTGACACGCGATCTATTTCGACCAGCATCCCAACACACTGAGTACATCATCCACATCGACAACGCTGTCGTTGTTGGTGTCGGCGGGACAATCCTGGCATGAGCCCCAGGCCGCAAGGACGGCCAGGATGTCGTTGGTGTCGACTATCCCGTCACCGGTGACATCGCAGGGGAGCGTCTCCAGATCAGCTTCGGCCACCACGGTGCCATTGAGCAGCAGTCCAAATGAAGTGGACTCCGGCACAAGCGTAATGAGTACGTCGGCGAAGCTGCCCGGTGGAACAATGGTGGGCATCGAGAACGGAAATGGAGGAAGTGGATTGTCACCTGGCAGATCGACGACTTCCCCCTCGTCGATCTGAATGGACAGTTCCAGTCTGGGTCCGTTGTCCGTGTATTCCAACTCGCCACTGATCGCCAAGACCGCATTCACCGGAGCCAGCGGCAGTGGCTGCCCTTCAAACGTCGCCTCCATGCTCACCAGGACCGGAACGATCGCATCGAGGGAGAACGTGTCATCCCCGATGGATACCCATGTCCCAGTGGTGCTTTGTGTCTGCTCGACCAGGCAGGAGTCGAGGGAGAGCTCGGCGAGCGGCAGTTCGATCGGTATGCCGCCCGGATACACCGCATTTGGATTGACCGTGTGAAAGGACTGGTAGTCCAGAGTGACCGTGAGAGTCAGTGGAATGGTCGACGTATTCAGCAGGTCCATCGAGAGGCCGTAGACAACGGCCAGATCCTGATCGACGAAGGGTTCCACCGCCATGAATCCGGTGGGGTTGCTCGAGCCGTTGATGGAAGTGCCGGAATCAAAGGCGATCGGGATTTCCTGATTGCCGCTCCCGCCCCACAAGCCCGGGATCGTGATCGTCCCATCGGGGTTGGATTCGGAATCGTGGTTCCCGGTGAGATTTCCGGAGTTCGCGATGGAGGTCTCCGAATCGATGGAGATCGAGCTCTGTGACGGTTGGATCTGGAGATCGATCCCGATCACCATGGGCAAAATGACGGCTGCTTCCAGAATGAACATTGGTTCTCTCCTGCTTGAAGAGTAGCACGAACCAACGACGGCACAAACAAGAGATCCTGAAACGACCTCTGGTCGGACCTCAGGACATGACGACCGTCTTGATGTTGACGAATTCGCAGATGCCAAGCTGGCCCAGTTCGCGTCCATAGCCACTATCGCGAATGCCTCCAAAGGGGAGTCGCGGATCGCTTCGGACGAAATCGTTCACCGAGCAGAGACCGGCCTCGATTCGATCTCTGGCGATTGAAGCGCCTTTTTCAAGATCACTGGTGAAGACGGCGGAACCGAGTCCGAATCTCGTCTGGTTGGCAAGTCTGATCGCATGATCCTCGTCTTCGGCTCGGATGACTGCAGCCGTTGGGCCAAAGAGCTCGCCATCGAAGGCAGCCATGCCCGGGGTGACATTGGTCAGGACAGTGGCGGGATACCACCATCCCTCACGATCGGGGATCGTTCCACCAAGCAGGCACTCGGCTCCGTTGGAAATGGACTCCTTGACCTGGGCATGATGGTGATCTCTCAGATCCTCTCTGGCAAGAGGACCAAGACGACAGGCCTCGTTCGAGGGATCCTCCATTTCATATGTCTTCATGGAATCCAGCAGCTTGTCGATGAATCGATCCGCGACACCGGGTGTCACGATCAACCTCTTCGCCGAGATGCACACCTGTCCGTTGGCGAGCATCCGTGCAGTCATGATCTTGTCGATCGCAAGATCAAGGTCCGCATCGTCAAGGACAACATACGGATCGCTTCCGCCAAGTTCCATCACTGACTTCTTGAGGGCGGCACCGGCCTGAGCCGCCACTATACGACCGGTCTGACAGCTCCCCGTGAGCGTGACGCCTCGAACGGCATCGTGATTGATGACCTGTTCGGAGCGGTCCGCATCGATCACGATCGCCCTGAGCAGATCCTCTGGGAATCCGGCGTCGCGAAACAGCGACTCGATGGCATCGCCGCATCCGAAGACGCAGGGAGCATGCTTGAGAACGACGGAGTTGCCGGCGATGATCGTCGGTGCGACCGATCTGAAGACCTGCCACAAGGGGAAGTTCCAGGGCATGATCGCGTAGATGGTGCCGATGGGGCGAAAGATCACCATGGCTCGATGTCCATCGAGTTCCATCATCTGATCAGCGAGAAACGCCTCCGCATGATCCGCGAAGTACTCGCACAGCCAGGCGCACTTCTCACATTCCGCTCTCGATTGCGTGATCGGCTTGCCCATTTCAAGCGTGATCAAGGAAGACAGTTCGTCCGTTCGGGAACGGATCAATTCAGCCAGCCTCTTGAACCGCAGCGTTCTTTCGGCAAACGGCGTGTCTCGCCAGGTGAGACCACTGGCGGAGACCTGGTCGATCGTGTCGTTCAGGTCCGATGCCGAAAGCGACTGCCATGTCTGGATGGATG
>DEYM01000085.1:0-4611 GCA_002364555.1 Phycisphaerales bacterium UBA3158
AAATCCGTTGATTCGATGTTGAAGTGCTTCTCGATCTGGGATTGGTCCGGGAGCGACTCGTCCTGAATGACGTCTTCGGGTGGGTGGATGATGGTCAGCACGATCAGATCCCGATCCAGGACTTCTCCATCGAGTTCGATAAAGCGATCCCGCTGCAGCTTGACCGAATCCTCATCGCCGGAGATGACCACCATGCGATGCTTCCATTTCTGGGATTCGAACCAGTTTGTCTGATCGTCCTTTGACATGCTGTTGACTCCGTAGCAGACGGCGACATATCCGAAGAAGACTATAAGGAGTATCCGGATCATGAGGGGTCACTTCCGTTCGTGGTGACGAGCTTGCGATCGTCGGCGGTTTGTTCGAATTCTTCCCGAGCCTTCTTGAAGATCTCGATTGCCTGTTTCCTGGAGTCTTTCAGATCGACGACCGGCTCGATGCTTCGAGGTGGTCGGGGGAGCCAGCGTTTGATGTAGGTCTCGGCTGGATCCCATGTCTCGGACTGGCGCTGTGGATTGAAGATCCTGAAATACGGAGCAGCATCGGTTCCGGTCGAGGCCGCCCACTGCCAGCCTCCGTTGTTGCTGGCGAAGTCGTAGTCGACGAGGTGGTTCGCGAAGAACCGTTCTCCATCTCGCCAGTCGACGAGGAGATTCTTGGTGAGGAACATGGCTGAGATCATGCGGACTCTGTTGTGCATCCAGCCTGTCTGGAGCATCTGATGCATGCCGGCGTCGACGATGTCTATACCGGTCGATCCCTGGCACCATGCGTCGAAGAGATCGGATGAACTGTTCCATGGAACCAGTTCGGTCCATGGCTGCATCGGGCGGTTCATGGAAACCTTCGGGAAGCCATGCATCACATGACGGTAGAATTCCCGCCAGATGAGCTCGTTGAGCCATGAGGTCGGGCCGGCGGACCATGAATCGATCTCCTCGCCGTTCCTCTCGATCAATCCTCTCAGGCACGTCGAAGCGGAAAGGGATCCACTGGAGAGCCATGGAGAAAGGGTGCTGGTTCCCTGGATGGAAGGGGTGTCCCGGTTCTTGCTGTAGTCCCTCACTGGCGTGTCGATGAAGGTGTCCAGTCTGGACTTGGCCTCATGCTCGCCACCTGTCCAGTCCGATCTGCCGGTCCAGGCGGGAAAGTCCTCCAGCTGCTCGGGGATCTCACACGACCTGATTCCGGTGTCCTCTTGAGGTGCATGAATGGGCGTGTCGTCCGTCCATTGTTCGAGAAGCGCCTTCTTCCAGGTCCTGCTGAACGGGCTGAAGACCCCGTAGGGGGTTCCCTTGCCGGTCGTGATCTCATGCACGGGCAGGATGGAGTTCCCATCGTGCATGGTGAACGTGATCTCGTCCGAGGCCAGGTAGATCCCGGTCTTCTCGTCCCTTCTGATCTCGTCGAGCCCGCAGTCCCTGTTCGCATGCACCTGATGGCAGCCGTACTGGGTGGCGCAGGAGTGGACGAGCTTCGGGATGTCGTCCTGAATGTGGACTGACCTGACCAGAAGCGGAACATGGAGCTTGTCCAGTTCCTTTCTCAACTCGAGCAGGCAGTCCAGCTGGAAGTACGCCTTCGGCGAGCCCCAGTTGTGCAGCTTCCATTGTCTTGGTGTGATGAAGAAGAGTGCCAGGCATCCACTGGTGGCATTGGTCATCGCCGCGGTGAAGGCGGGATTATCCAGGATCCTCAGATCATTTCGAAACCAGGCGATCGTCTTCATGGATCTACTCCTGTGCGACCTGCATTGAGGATTGCTTTATTCGTTCAGCTTCAAGCTTGATGCCCTTGAGCATTCCGTTGAAGACGATTCCGTGAAGGGGCTTGACGGAATACCAGTAGAGAATGCCAATCAGGCCCCGTGGTCGGAATCTGGCGGTCTGTGTCAGTATCGATGAATCAGGGTTGTTCGGATCGGTGTTGATCTCGAATTCGAGCGTGGCCACACCGGGGAGCTTCATCTCTGCATAGAGTCGGAGCTTCTTGCCGGGCACGGCATCCATGACACGCCAGAAGTCCAGAGCGTCACCGCATCCGATTTCACGGTTGTCGCGTCGTCCTCTTCTGAGTCCCGGGCCTCCGGAGACCTGGTCCATCACGCCTCGTATCTTCCAGAGCCAGTCCGCAGCGTAGTAGCCATGGCCACCGCCGATGATCTTGATGGCTTCGTAGAGATCTTCCGGGGTGGCATTGACCTCTCGATTTCGGCAATCGACATAGACGTGTCCACCCGACCAATCGGGATCTCCGGGAATGGGCCCTGCATCCAGCCAGGATGTCGCGACCTCGTTGGTCACCTCGTGCTTGAAGGCGGATCGAATCGCCTCGCGGGGGCTCATGGTCGAGTACGAGAAGATTTCCTGGGCCGTTTCATCACGGCAGATGACCGTGTTGGCCAGGCCTTCAGCGAGAGGTCTCGCGATGCTGGCGCTGACGGGTGTGACCATGTGGATCCAGTAGGAACTCAGTCGCGGTGTCAACACGGGCACCGGCATGACGATTCTTCTGGGCAGCTTGAGCTCCTCCGCGACGATCTTCATCAGATTGCGGTAGGTCAGGACTTCCGAGCCACCGATGTCGATGTTCCGACCGGTGCACTCGGGAGTCTCCAGGCATGCCTGCAGGTAGTGGAGGACATCGACGATGGAGATCGGCTGGCATTTCGTGCTCACCCACCTGGGTGTGACCATGATGGGGAGTCTCTCGACGAGGTACCGAAGGATCTCGAATGAAGCCGAACCGGACCCGATGATCATGGCTGCTCTGAGCACGGTCACTGGTACGTCGCTCTGGGAGAGTGATTCCTCCACGTGTCGTCTGGAGGTGAGATGTGCACTGAGATTGCTACCCAGTTCGCCCAGACCTCCGAGATAGATGATCTGTTCGACACCGGCTTTTTCAGCGGCCATGGCGAAATTTCGGGCGAGCGTCTGATCGACCTGGTCATAGTCTTCGCCGGCGGTGATCATCGAGTGGATCAGGTAGTAGGCGACCTTGCATCCTGAGAGCGACTCGGCCAGTTTGTCCACATCGAGCAGGTCTGTTTCAGTCGATTCGAGATTCGGATGACTGCTCCAGGAGCGGCCCTTGAGCTTCCTGGTGTTCCTCACGAGACATCTGACCTTGTAACCACTCTGGAGAAGCTTCGGCGCCAGTCGTCCTCCGACATAGCCCGTTGCACCCGTCACTGCGATTGTGTCATTTGTCTTGTTCATGTGTGTCCTGCAGTCGGAAAAAACTCCAGTGAACGAGCGGTCTCTCTCAAGAACCAGCTCGTCACTGAAGAAGGGGGATCATGCTGAGGCCATTTTCCAGCGTGACTGGATCGCTTTCACATTGAGGGCTTGATAGACGGCGGCGGCACCGACTATCACATAGACCGACC
Organism: Phycisphaerales bacterium UBA3158; assembly: GCA_002364555.1. Lineage (GTDB taxonomy): Bacteria > Planctomycetota > Phycisphaerae > Phycisphaerales > SM1A02 > UBA1668. The sequence goes on from DEYM01000085.1 coordinate 3,392, forward strand.
TTGCGGCCAGGGACGAGTATCCGCCGAGTACAGAGGCTACAACATCCACATCGAAAAGTCCCCAAACGCCCCAGTTGAGGCCACCAATCACAAGGAGCACGGCTGCTGTTACGTCGATTGCTTTCATTGTCCTGTTCCTTTCGTACTGCTACTGACTGTTCGTCCCAGCCCTGGTGAGCAACCTTTGCACGGAGAGAGTTGTGAAAGGTCGCTCACCATGGAGCTTTGGGAGGAGAAAATCAGTCGCATCTTCCGTAGTTCATGATCAGCTGCATGGCATCGTCGACATCCACGAGTCCACTGTTGTCGATGTCGGCGAACTGGTCATTCGTTCCGTAGCTGTCGAGAAGAGCGAGGATGTCGTTGACGCCGGTCATGCCGTCGCCCACGATGTCCGTGACGCACTTCTGCGAGTCGAGGGTCGCGATGACGCCGAGTGCTGGATCACCACCGAGCAGACCTGTGGCCAGAACGGTGAAGTTCCTGAATCCAGTGACCTTGAGTCCCGGTACTGGAAGAGCGACCGTGTCGGTTCCGGCGACCCGGGCTTCCAGGTCGTAGATTCCACCAGGTACTTCGATGTAACCGCCGTTTTCACCGAATTCGACATCGGCGAACAGTACCGGGCCATTGTTGGCCAGGGCGATGTCCACTGCAGGAGCATTCGGTGAGGCGTGAACGAAGCGGATTCGAGCCATTGTATTGAGGGAATTGTCATCCTCGAGAACGATCGGAGCGATGGAGGCCAGGACGTTCGATGCCACGACTGTGTAGTCCTTGGACATCAGTTCGAGATCGGCATCGATCACGACGGGGTCATCGAGACCTGCGGGGACCACCTGGACGTTGTACGCGCCCGAGTCGATCATGGCGTAGTCGGTGGCGTCGTTGAAGGCCAGTTCCGTGATGGCTCTGGTTCCATTCAGCTTGATGTCGACTGCCGGGGCATCCGGGGAGGCGTGGATGACTCTGAGCTTCGCCTTCGGCGCGACATCCAGGGAGACTGCGACACCAAGTGCCGGCTCCTGATTGAGGAAGCCCGAAGCCCATATGCTTACGCCCGTTCCGCCGCTGAGGACGACGCCGGGCAGGCTCAGTGCCACGGTATCGGTGTTGGCGACTCTCGCCTCGAGGTCGTAGGTTCCTCCGGGCACTTCGATGTAGCCGCCTGATTCGCCGAACGACACGTTCGGGAAGAGTACCGGGCCGCCGGTCACTGC
>DEYM01000085.1:5007-6654 GCA_002364555.1 Phycisphaerales bacterium UBA3158
CCGGGAATTCGGACGTTCTCATCCTCGTATATGGCGGCGCTGATGTTCGAGAGGGTGTCGATGGCAGCGATGCTGAAGTCGCCGTCGGCTGGAAGGGATACTTCCGTATCGATGACTGCGGGACCGCTGGTGCCAGCTGCAACTACCTGTATCTCATAGTCTCCGGCGGGGAGATCCGCGTAGTCGGTGAACTCTCCGAACGAGAGATTCGTGAAGGCGGCGTTGCCATTGACCAGGACATCAACGGCTGGAGCATCTGGTGAGAGATGGGCAACGCGTACGTTGGCTGCCATGGTTGCGGAGGTCGCTGCGAGCAATGATGTGGTTGCGATGATTGTTGCGAGTTTCATGTCCAATTCCTGTCTTCTGTGTTTTTTTGCATTCGAAAAATGTTGGGGATGTGTCGTTGTCTCTGGACGCAGGGATCGCTTTCACCTCCCTTGGTTGGATGGTGGCCCTTGTGGGGGCCCGCCATCCAGCCGCGGGGGATCCTTGAGAAGCTTGAGTTTCCGTTTCGATTTGGAGCTCGAGAACAGGAGCTTGTTCACACTTCTCGGACAGCTAAAAGTCTCTTCACGAATCCGCTGCCCAATCGGGCTGGGAGGGGAATAAATCCCCTCCCGCCCTTCTCCGGGGGAAAGGAGATCTTAAATCAGTTGGTACCTACTTCTGCGGTCTTGCTCGGGGGAAGCATTACCGTGTCGATAACGTGGATGACACCATTCGATGTGTCGAGGTCCGCGGCGATGACTTGGGAATTGTTGACGAATACGCCATTGTCTCGAGCCTTGATGGAAGCTGAGGAGCCCTGGAGGGTCTTGGCTTTTCCGGCCTTGAGTGCGGCATCGCTGTAGATTCTTCCCGGGACGACGTGGTAGGTGAGGACTTCCGCGAGCATGGCCTTGTTCTCGGGCTTGAGCAAGGTCTCGACGGTTCCGGCTGGCAGTTTGGCGAATGCTTCATCTGTCGGAGCGAACACCGTGATGGGGCCATCCGCGGAGAGTGCCTTGACAAGACCGGCTGCTTCGGCGGCGGCCAACAGTGTGTTGAACTTGCCGGTTTCCTTGGCGGTCTGCGGAATGGTCTTGGAGGAGGGGAGCACAACGGCGTCGATGACATGAATGATGCCGTTGGACGTCTCGATGTCCGTGATCAGGATGTTGGCATTGTCGATGGTCGCACCCTTGTCACTCATGGCTACGTCGAGACGTTGGCCATTGGCAGTGATGAGGCTCGGCATCTTGACCACATCCGTCGCGTGGAAGTGTCCTGGTACCACGTGGTAGAGAAGAATTCCCTTGAGGGCTTCCTTGTTCTCCGGCTTGAGAAGTGTCTCGACTGTTCCATCGGGAAGCTGCTTGAAGGCGGCATCTGTTGGAGCGAAGACCGTATAGGAACCCTTGCTGTTGAGCGTTTCCGTCAGGCCCGCGGCGTCCACGGCTGCGACCAGTGTGGTGAACCTGCCGTCGGCTGCTGCTGTCTGGGCAATTGTTGGTGCCGCGGAAGCTGTGTCGGAGCTGCATCCGCCACAATGGCCTGCTGAAATCATCATCGTTGCTGCAATTGCTGTGACCGTAAACATGTGTATCTCCCTTAAAGATTCATATCGTTCAAACTAGTCAAATCGTTCAATTCGTTCAGATGCGA
>DEYM01000068.1:0-213 GCA_002364555.1 Phycisphaerales bacterium UBA3158
CAAGGTCATCGGCTTCTTCGGCGGCGGTCCCTGGCGTTATGAGCGGATGACCCATGTCATCCCCGGCTTCCTGGCCTTCGACGGCGAGGGGAATCTTGCCGACTGGGATCTCATCGACACCGTGAAGGAGGCCCATGCATACGGGGTCAAGGTGGTCATCAGCTTCGATGGTGAACACTGGCAGGAGAACTTCCTGCCGATGAGCGACAACGC
>DEYM01000068.1:599-19213 GCA_002364555.1 Phycisphaerales bacterium UBA3158
CAGGACATCGACGGGGTCGACTACGACTGGGAGATCGGTGGCGGTTTCTCGCTCGAACAGCAGGCCCTCTACAGCGATCTGGTCATCGAGACGGTGAAGATCATGCGGCCGCTTGGCAAGACCGTGAGCATCGACGCCTACTTCCGTGACGAGATCAACGCCGAAGCCATCGAAGCCATCGACTGGTTGCAGTTGATGTCCTATGTCGACATGGATGAGATGAAGCAGATGGTCGGCTACTGGGAGGCACGAGGTGTGCCACGGAAGAAGATCATGATCGGCATGGCCGCTGGCTGGGGGCCCAATGGGGAAGGGTTCGATCAGGATCTCGCCCGAGCCAAGACCCGGCATGTCATCGAAGGCGGGTACGGGGGCATCATGATCTTCCGGACCGATCTCGATCCCGACAACGAACAGTCCATGCTCTGGTCGGTGGATCAATCGATCCAGGAGTAGATCAGACCCAGGGCATGGCGATATTGGCGATGAAGACGATGATCGTGAGAATCACGCTGATCGAATGAAGCAGCTTGAAACGAGCCTTGTCCCCGCTATCCGTCGCTCTATTGGTCATCGGGACCAGACTGGCGCAGATCAACGGAAACAGAATCGTCAGACCGGCAATCGTGAACTGGATGGTCGTGCCCTGATAGGACACGATCAACGTGATGAACATCAAGACACCGATGGCGATCAGAAGCTTGAAGAACTTCGGGAACAACGCTCGAAGCAGCTTGCCTGCTGGTTCCATGTCGATGGTGGTGAAGATCGTCGGCGCGAATACGGCCGTTTGAAGCAGGATGATGCCTGCGGCGAGTCCGGATAGAAAATCATGCATGTGGTGTGTCCTGGAGCAATGTTGTCTTCATGGTAGATCGAGCGTTTGCTCAGGTCTTCCGATGATCGACCTGATGGGATTGGTTGTGATGCGTGAGCGCGGGAGGTCTGGTGTGGTCTTTTTCACGGCAGGCATTGACTCTTCGATGGGCTGGTCACTAGTATAGATTAATGAGACTCAGTCTCAATATCTACAGAAAGTGAGCCATTCAATGCATCACCAAGCAGATGATCTGACCCACGAAGACGTTGACAGGCTATTTGAGGCCGCAGCAGCTCTTTTTTTCGTCGTCCTGGAAGCTGAATCCACCATTCAATCGGCTCCGGTTCTCGTGCCGGCCTGGTTTTCTCCCGTCATGGATCCACCATGCCCATGCACGATGGATAGCGCGATCGTCGAAGAGGCGTCGGACTTTCTCGTCCGCATGGGAATCATGCGAATCGACGAAGGCGGGCACCTGCGAATCGTCTCGCACCGGGATGGTGAACGGTAGCCATCAAGCCGCCGACCGATGGAAAGCGACCATGATTGAGCCTTCTTTCGGTCATCCGCCATCGATGATCGACATCGCTCCATTTGAGCTTGCCCCATCAGCCATGCTTTCGAACATGATCTCGAGGTAGTCGGCTGTGCATCATGTCGATTCGACCAGTACCAATGCATTCGTCAGTGGGTCGGTAGTCGTTTTCCTCGCTTTGAAAATAGATACTCGGATTCACAGGTATATCCGGCCAATTAAGGCGATTCGCTATACTCTTGAGACTCAAACTCAATATCAATTCAGGTCATTCCCTGTCAGGTGATTCGGCATGAGTTCGTCATCGATGACAGGCGGGAAGGAAGCGTTATGAACAGAAGAGACATGATTCGATCGTCATTGGCCGGCACCGTTGGTGCTGCCGCCATGATTCCGACTCTCGGCGCCGGTTCCATCCGGCAGCGACGGGTGAGCAGGATGGACGATTCCGCCAAGGTGAAAGTCGCTGTGGCCTCCGGTGTCGACTACTTCAAGAAACGTTGCGATGACCAGGTTCCGACCGTCATCGCTCTGGAGAGAGCCATCGCCAGCAAGAATCTGGCTGCCGCCAAACTCGCCTACATCGAGTCGAGGCCTCCCTATGAGGAGATCGAGACCATCGCTGGCTCCTTCGAGGATTCGGACCGCGACATCGATGCACGCCCGTACGCCTTCGAAGGTGGCGAGACCGATCCGGGCTTCCGTGGTTTCCACAAGATCGAGAACCTGATCTTCGCGGAAGAGGATCTGGACGCCGCTCATCCCTATTCGGTCGAACTGGTCGAGAGCATCAGGCGACTCCGCGGAGAGCTCGATGAGTCCGAACGTTTCAATGCCGAAGGTCAGTTCGGCGGCATGGTCGCCTTGACCAATGAAATCGCCGCCAAGAAGATCTCGAGCGAGGAAGAGACCTGGTCCGATCAGTCCATTCTCATCTTCAAGCACAACTGGCTGGGTGTGAACAGCCAATTCAAGCCGTTCGGTCAGATGGTGGGGGCCGACAAGCCTTCCGTGATCGCCGTGGCGGTCGCGCACAACAACGCCATGGGCACCCTGAAGCCCTACTTCAAGCCGGGCGTCGTCGCGGCAACGCCCTACAGCAGCCTTTCCAATCGTGAGCGTCGTGCCATCGGCGACGCCAGCAACCGCTATCGCGACGCCATCATCGTCGTGCGTGACGAGATCGGCGTTCAGGGCTGACTCGCGATTCCCCTTGAATCCAACTACAGGTAGACCTCTTCAAATGTTCCACCATCTCAACAAGATCATCTGCAGTCTGGCTGTGATGCTTCCCTTCCTGATGCTTCCTCAGTCAGCCACGGCGCTATCCGCCGATGCGCAAGGGCAGGACGAGGAGATCATCATCTACAGCGGCCGCAAGGAATCGCTGATCGGTCCCGTCATCGCGCAGTACATGGAAGCCACCGGCAACAAGGTCAAGGTCAAGTACGGCTCGACCTCGGGCATGACCGCCTTGCTTCTCGAAGAGGGCGATGCGACTCCGGCAAGCGTGTTCGTGGCCCAGGATGCCGGTGCCCTTGGCGCATTGGCCAAGAAGAACCGTCTGCACAAGCTTCCAGAGAGTCTCACTGGAAGAGTCGATGCTCGATTCCGTTCGCCATCGGATCATTGGGTGGGTGTCACCGGACGCGCCCGAGCGGTGGTCTACAACGTCAACAGGACGAGTCCATCGCAGATGCCGACCTCCATTCGGGAGTTCACCGATCCCAAGTGGAAAGGTCGAATCGGCTGGGCACCGGGCAACGGTTCATTCCAGGCGTTCGTCACGGGCATGCGTGAGCGTGACGGCGATGAGGCCACCGAAGCGTGGTTGCGCGGCATCATCGCCAACGAACCGGTGGTGTATCCGAAGAACACCGCGATCGTTCGCGCCGTCGGGGCTGGTGAAGTCGATCTTGGTTTCGTGAATCACTACTACCTGTATCGATTCCTAAAGGAGGATCCGGATTTCCCGGCTCGCAATCACTTCATGCCGGGTGGTGATCCCGGTTCCCTGGTGAATGTGGCTGGTGTCTGCATTCCCAATCCGGAGCTGGACGACGCCCGAAAGGCCAAGGCCATGGAATTCATGGAGTTCCTGCTGGCCAAGGATGCCCAGGACTACTTCGCGACCAAGACCTATGAATATCCCCTCGTCGACGGTATCCAGCCATCGGTCGAGATGATCGGGCTGGAGAAGATCCAGACTCCTGACATGGATCTGAGCAATCTCGATGATCTTGAAGGCACGCTGGTCATGCTTCGCAAAGTGAAAGCATTGCCCTGAGTTCTCTTCAGACCACAACCATGCAGACAAACAGGCGGAGTCGGGTGCAAGCGCCCGCTCCGCTTTTGATTGTCTGCTCGCTGATAGGTCTTCTGGTTCTGTCGCCGCTGGTCTACCTGTTCATCAGAGCCTTCGAAGGTGGAGGATTCGCGGAGACCGTATCGGCCATCTTCGGTACGGACACCTTGGTCTACGGCCTGCGCAGTCTCGGGCTGGCGGCGGTCGTGGCCGTCGCTTCGGTGTCGCTGTCCATCATGTTGGCCTGCTTCACGCTTGCGGATGATCTCCCGTTCAGAAGGCTCTGCACCATTCTGGCGGTCTGTCCTCTGGCCGTTCCCTGCTATGTCGGTGCTGCGGTCTACATCGGTGTCTTCAGTCCAGGCGGACTTCTTGGTGGTGTCACCGCATCGCTTGGACTCTCCCCGGGTTGGTTCAGCGGCTTCTGGGCTTCCGCGTTCGTGCTGACGATGTTCGTCTATCCATTGGCCTATCTTCCGATTCGGGCCGGACTTCGCCGAGTCGATCGCAGCCCATACGAGGCGGCCAGAATGCTTGGCCGCTCCCGTTTGATGGCGATCCGGTTCGGTGTCCTGCCACAGCTTCGATCATCGATCGTCTCGGGCGGTCTGCTGGTGGGGCTCTATGCACTGGGTGAATTCGGGGCCGTTTCACTTCTTCGCTGCAATACCTTCACCCGGGTCATCTACATCCAGTACGAATCGGCATTCGATCGAACAGGTGCAGCCGTATCGAGTCTGGCGTTGGTCGGTTTGATCGCCCTGGTCCTGTTGCTTGGTCGATGGATGCGTGGAACCTCCTATCAGGACCGTGGTGGTCGTGGTGTCTCGCCGCTGAAATGGAACATCGGTCATTGGAGATGGGGGGCGTTCCTCGTCTGCCTGTGTCTGGTCGTGCTCGCGATCGTCATTCCTCTGCTGAGTCTGTTCTCCTGGTGGGGGCGGGGATCGGGTTCGATCGATGCGTCGAGCGGTCTGGTCGATCCACTTGTGAATTCCCTGTTCCTGGCACTGATGGCAGGTGTGATCGTGGTCGTTCTGTCTATTCCCATCGCCCTGCTCGCGACACGATATCCATCGCGTCTGTCGGGCATGATCGATCGCATGTCCCACATCGGCTTCGGTCTGCCGGGTCTGGTCATCGGTCTCTCGCTGGTGTTCGTCGCGCTGCGTCTGGTACCAGCGATGTACCAGTCCTGGTTCATCCTGATCCTTGGCTACTGCGTGTTGTTCCTGGCGTTGGCGATCGGTCCTGTCCGAGCTGGATTCGAACAAGCTTCCCGGACCGTTGATGAAGCCGCCCGGACGCTCGGCGCCGGATGGTGGCGACGATTCAGATGTCTCCTGCTGCCAGTCGTCCGTCCGGGTCTCTTCGGGGCCTTCCTGCTGGTGTTCATCAGCACATCGAAGGAGCTGCCCTGCACGCTCCTGCTTTCCCCAGCGGGTACGCACACCCTCTCGACCAGGGTCTGGCAATACACCGATGAGGCCATGTATGCGGAGGCTTCATTGCCTGCACTGGCCCTGATCTTCCTTTCAGGCGTTCTCGTGGCTATTCTCACATGGCGTGAGGAACTTCTGGAGAAGTCATGATCGAGCTCAGCGGCATCGCCAAATCATTCGGTCGACATCCAGCTGTCAGCGATGTCGGCTTCGCGCTCGACAAGGGCGTCTTCGCCGTGTTGTTCGGGCCAAGTGGCTGTGGAAAGAGCACCTTGCTTCGAATGATCGCAGGCCTGGAAAGGCCGGATCACGGGACGATCGCCATCTCGGGTCGCCTCGTCTCAGGCGACGTCCACGTGCCGCCCGAATCGCGTCAGGTCGGTCTCGTCTTCCAGGATCTGGCGCTGTTTCCCAACATGACGGTCGCCGCCAACATCGCGTTCGGATTACGAGGAGCCTCCGGCGGCTCATCGCGAGTCGAGGAGATGCTCAAGCTGCTTCGGCTCGAGCCCCTGCGTGATCGACTGCCTCATGAACTGTCCGGTGGCGAACAGCAGCGGGTCGCCGTCGCCAGATCACTGGCGCCCGATCCCGATGTGCTTCTACTCGACGAGCCCTTCGCCAATCTGGATGCCGAACTCAGGGCACGAGTCCGAGAGGAACTGATCGAGATCCTCAAACGAACGGCCACGACGGTGATCATGGTGACTCATGATCGCGAGGAAGCGCTCAGCGCAGCCGATGAGTTGATGGTCATGATCGATGGAACACTGGTGCAGTCCGGTGATTCCCGCGAGGTCTACGAGCAGCCCGTGAACAAGGAGGTCGGATTGCTGCTGGGTGATGGCAATCTCGTAGAAGGGCTTGTTCGCGATGAAATCGTCCATTGCTGCCTTGGTGAATTCCCCGCCATGAGCCATCCCGATGGCGCCTGCGAACTGTTCGTGCGCTCGGAGCACATCGAGTGTTCCACCGATGCCTCGCTGTCGGCACGAGTGGTTGGTGGCGACTACTACGGGCATGACGCATCGGCCAGCCTGCTTCTGGCGGATGGGACGGCCCTGTCCCTGAGGCAGGCTCATGGAGACCTGCCGATCATCGGTAGCCAGATCGGCATCCGAGTCAGTGGGCCGGTCTGCATCTTCGATTGAAAACCGGTCGAGCCGCCGAATCCGACGGATTCGATTCCGGCACCATGGATCTTCTTGATATCTTGTCATTCGATGTATCTGATCGTTCTTCTCAGCGTCTGCCTGTTCGAGAACCCGCCTGTGCAATCCACGCGGGATCTCCTTGTGCGGTACTGCCTCGATTGTCACGAGGCGCCTCGACCCAAGGGCGGACTCGATCTGGCGGCGGCCGTTGAGGATCCCTCAGGTGTCTCACCCACCACCTGGTCGTCGATAGAGTTCCATCTTCGAGGACGGACGATGCCTCCTGCGAAGATGAGGAATCGTCCGCAGGAACCCGACTATCAGGCGTTGCTGGCCTGGGTTGATTCATCGAGACCCTCCACCGGACCGCGTGATGTCACGCTCAGAAGACTCAATGAAACCGAGTATCGAAACACCATTCGTGATCTCCTTGGAATCGAGTTCGATTCCGATGCGTTCTTCCCGGACGACGACATCGGCTACGGCTTCGACACCATCGGCGACGTCCTGACGATGTCCCCGCTGCTCACGGAACGGTATCTCGATGCGGCCGAACGGATCGCCGCCGATGTGATCAGGGATCCAGACGATCCGAGACTTCCGGCCATGCGAGTCGAGTCGGGCCAGCTGCGAGTCGAGGGTGCTGGTCGAACCGGTCCCGGCGGGGTTCATCTTCATTCGAGAGGTTCCGCCGTCGCCGACTTCGAACTGGTCAGTTCGGGGCGATATCGAATCCGATACGAAACATGGGGACGGCAGGCCGGTGATGAACCGGTTCGAATGGCGGTCCGTCACGGCAGGAAGCGACTCGCGCTCCATGATGTGACCGAGGTCGAGAGTGCGCCGGGCATTCGAGAAGTCGAAGCCGATCTCCCCGGTGGGCTGGTCACCATAGAGGCGCGTTTCACGAACGACTACTACAAGCCCGACGATCCGGATCCATCCCAGCGCGATCGCAATGCCGCCGTCACCTGGATAGAGCTGGAGGGCCCGCTGGATCAGCCGATCATCGGATCCTTCCAGGCCGCGCTTCCATCGACACCCGTCGATCCACGGGAGTGGGTGAACGTCGTTCTGATGGAGTTCCTTCCGCAGTTGTGGCGTGGACCAGTCTCGGAGGCTGATCGGATGTCCCTGCTGGATCTGGCCATCGGTGTCAACGAGGAGGGCGCCTCGAGAGAGCAGCTGCTTCGTACCGCCTTGACGGCTGCTCTTGTGAGTCCACGATTTCTCTACAGGCTCGAGACCGCGCCGAGTTCGGAGGTCGTCATGCTGGAGCCTCACGAGATCGCGACCAGGATGTCCTACTTCATATGGAGCAGTTCGCCCCCGCAATGGCTCATGTCATCGGCGAGCAGCGGTGAGCTGTCCACCCATGAGGGTCGAGTACACGCCGTCGATCGTCTCCTCGAGGATCCACGTTCGATCTCGATCGCCAGGAACTTCGCCACCCAGTGGTTGCAGATCAGGGATCTGCCCAGCAGAACACCCGACCCGGCGAGATTTCCCGGGATCAACCGGGACATGCTCGAATCGATGCAGCTGGAGACGATCCTCTTCTTCGATGAGATACTTCGGGAGGGCTATCCGCTCGAGGATCTTCTGTTGGCTGATTTCACCTTCATGGATGATCGGCTTGCCGCTCATTACGGTGTGGAGAATCTGGAACTCGATGGTTTCAGAAGAGTGGCGCTTCAGGACAGATCGCATCGAGGTGGTATTCTCAATCACGCCGCGATCATGACGGCGACCTCGAATCCGACCAGAACATCGATCGTCAAGCGTGGCAAATGGGTGCTCGAGGCCCTGCTCGATCAGCCACCGCCGCCGCCGCCGCCGGGCGTGGATGGGCTGGCTCAGGATGGAGGAGGAACGACGGCCTCCCTTCGAGAGCAGATGGAGCGACATCGTGCGGATCCGTCCTGTGCGGCCTGTCACGCGAGAATGGACGCACTTGGATTCGCATTGGAACCACTCGATGCCGTCGGACGTTGGCGTGAATCGGATGAGAGCGGTCCCGTCGATGCCAGAGGTGAACTGCCCGATGGCAGGATCATCAATGGCCCCGTGGAGTTGCGAGATGTTCTCGTGGCCGATCCGGCCCTGCGGCGTTCATTGGTCACGCACATGCTCATCTACGCGCTTGGTAGGGGCTTGTCCCAGGACGACGAGCCCGCCATCGATTCACTGTTGGAATCACTTCAGGAAGACCCCAGCCTTCGCCGTCTCGTCACCGAGATCATCGAATTGGACATCTTTCGGATGAGACCGGCAACGCTTCCATTATGATCTGGACAGGTGGCAAGGAGATCTCATGACTGGTTTTCGACCAATTGATCGTCGCACCATGCTTCGCGGAATGGGAACGGCCATGGCATTGCCCTGGCTGGAGGCCATGGTCCCTGTCAGGGGTGTCGGTCAGGCATTGGCCGGTGCGAGTACGGGATCACCGCCGGTCCGAATGGCATTCATGTTCATACCAAACGGTGTTCATGCGCCCGAATGGAAGCCGCAGGGGACGGGGCTCGACTGCACGCTGCCGGCGATGCTCGCGCCGCTTGAGCGACATCGTCAGAACATGTCCATCCTGACCGGTCTCGGACACCACAACGCCATGGCGCTTGGAGACGGTCCCGGTGATCATGCCAGATCGTCCGCCTGCTTTCTGACCGGTGCGCATCCCTACAAGACCGACGGGTCGGATATCCGTGCAGGTGTCTCCGTGGATCAGGTGGCGGCATCGCAGATCGGTTCAAGCACCAGATTCTCATCGCTTGAACTCGGGTGCGAACCGGGGTTGCAGAGTGGCTCGTGTGATTCAGGCTACTCGTGCGCCTACTCCGCCAACATCTCGTGGCGCACCTCCAGCAGCCCGATGGGCAAGCAGATCAATCCCCGTCTGCTGTTCGAGCGTCTGTTTCAAGTCGGCCCACCGGGGGAATCGGCCGCTCGCCGGGTCGAACGCATGTCCCAGAGGCGCAGCATTCTCGACTATGTCGCCCAGGATGCCCGTCGACTGCATCGCAGTCTCGGTCTGCGCGACCGTGACAAGATGTCGGAGTATCTCGACGGGGTCCGCTCCATCGAACAGCGTCTCGAGCTGGTCGAATCGGTATCGAGGGATCCGGAGGACGTCGCCGGGATGGCCACGCCTGCGGGTATTCCATCGGATTATCGCGAACACCTTCGGCTCATGCATGAACTGATGGTCCTCGCCTTCAGATTGGATCTCACCCGTGTCTGCACCATGATGTGGGCCAACGAAGGAACCAACCGGACGTTTCCATTCCTCGATATCCCACAGGGTCATCATCATCTGTCGCATCACAAGGGCGATGAGGGGATGATCGAGAAGATTCGCAGGATCAACCAGTTCCAGTCGACCATGTTCGCCGAACTCCTGGACATGCTCGCTTCGACTCCTGAAGGTGAAGGGCGACTTCTGGACAATGTGATGCTGGTGTACGGAGGAGCCATCGGTGATGGCAACCGTCACAATCATGATGATCTGCCGATCATCTTCGCCGGTGGTGGAGGTGGTCGATTCAGCGGGCAGGGGCATGTCGAGTATTCCAAGGGTACGCCTCTGTGCAATCTGTATCTGACCATGCTCGAGCAGGCCGGTGTATCCGAGGAACGATTCGGCGACAGTACTGGTAAGCTGTCCGGACTCGCCTAGGCCGCAGAACCCAACAGGTTGACCACATGTCGCAGAACACATCGGAAGCCCAGCTTGAATCGTTCATGAAGGCCGGCGATCTCGGCAGAGCTCTTCAACTGGCGACGGCGATGACCGGCCAGGATCCCGCACATCACTCGGCGAACATGGCTCTGGCGAAGATACGGCTGATGCAGGGCCTTTCATCGGATGCGCAGATCGCCGTCGAGAAGGTGCTCGGTTCGACCCCCGACAACGAAGAGGCGATGTTCCTGATGGTGGGCATACTGGCTGCCAGAGGACATACCGCCCAGGGACTCGAGTGGTGCGACCGAATCCATTCGATCAATCCCGACTCGGTCCGATGCCAGATCAGGAAGGCTCAGCTCCTGGAACGAGATGGGAAGAGTTCCAAGGCGCTCGAGTTGCTGGACCAGCCGATCGTCCCCGCGGGCGATCTCGAAGCGGGGCTCATCAACGCTCGATGCCTGATCGCCTTGAAGCGATACGAGGAGGCGATCAAGGTCGTAGATGAATGTCTGGCTTCATGGTCGCTGACCGGGTCGGCGTCCACGGACAGACGAGCTCGTTTCCTGTATCTGAGAGTCAAGGCCAATGATCTTCTGGGGCGTTACGACGACGCCTTCGCGGATGCGAAAGCAGCCAAGCAGTACACGCAGATACCGTTCGATCCCAAGGCGTACGTATCGGAGATCGATCAGATCATCCAGACCTTCACGAGGGACAAGCTCGAGCCGCTTCCGGGGTTCGAGGCCAGTGAACACAGGCATCTCTTCATAGCCGGGATGCCTCGCTCGGGAACCACTCTCGTCGAGCAGATCCTGGATGCGCATCCAGAGGGAACCGGAGTGGGCGAAGCCAAGGAGATCCACGTCATCGCCGCTCGTCTCCAGCAGACGCTGGGGTCGTGGGTTCCATGGCCGGGATGCGCTGCGAGCATGACTGCGCAGCAGAGGCAGCAGTTGTCCGGGTCGTATGAACAGGCGCTCATCGGATACGGGTTCGATTCCAATGGTTTGTTCGTGAACAAGAACCTGCTGAATCTCAAGTTCCTCGGCTTGATCGCGATGCTCTTTCCCGGTTCCAAGGTCGTCTTCACTCACCGGGATCCCAGGGATACGGGGCTGTCCTGCTTCCTCGGCAACTTCTCCACCCGCGTGCATCCCGAGCTTCAGTCGATCGAGCACATCTCGCTCGCCGTCGAACAGAATCGCCGTCTGATCGACCACTGGAAGTCGGAGCTGCCGCTCGAGTGGATGGATGTCGAGTATGCGGACATGATCAATGATCAGGACCGTGTCAGCCGATCCCTGGTCGAGTTCGCCGGTCTTCCATGGGACGATCGTTGTCTCGCCTTCTACGATTCAGGTCGTACGGTGATGACCTTGAGCTACGATCAGGTCAACAAGCCGATCTATTCCAGTTCACTGGGACGATATCGAAACTACGAGTCTCATCTGGGTCCCTTGCTGGCTGATTGAACAGTTCGGACGGTGGGCTGGTCGATGAACCAGTGGTACACTTCGATCAGGAGTACCGCATCTTGTCCATGTCATCGATGAAGAACCATTCTCCAATTCCATGTCTGATTCGACTGCTGGTCGTGGGAACGTGCGTGTTCCTCTCCAGTTGTGGTGGTTCCGAGTCCGGTCAGGCGAGCATGGAGATTCCAAGGCCGCTCAAGAGCGACTTCGAACCGGAGATCACCAAGGCATTCGACATGGCCGCCAAGGCGGTTCAGGAATCGCCCACGTCCCGGAACTGGGCGAGGCTGGGCGTCATCTATCACGCTCATCTGGAATTGAATGCGGCGATCGCCTGTTATCAACGAGCGGTCGAACTGGGAGATGTCCACAGCCGATCCGCTCATCTGCTGGCTCTGGCTCTGGATGAAGTGGGCAATCGTGAGGCGGCGATGGTTTCTATGGAGCGGGCCGCTGCGCTCAAGCCGTATTCGCAGCCGAGTCAATGGAGACTGGCCCAGTGGAAGTTCGAGGCGGGCGACAATGCTCAGGCCGAGGCGATGTTCCTCAAGGCCCACAACAAGTATCCCGAGGACAGATTGACTCTTCAGGCGACATCGAAGTACCTGATCGATTCGGGGCAGCCGGAGAAGTCCATTGGATTGCTCGTGAAGCTCAGTCAGTTGAGGCCATCGGATCGATACCCTCGTTTCCTCCTGGGGACGGCCCTGCAGCGTGCAGGCGAAAAACCGGACTATGCCAGAGGTCTTCTCGAGATCGGTCGCCATGCCAAGCCCGATTGGACGGATGTCCACATGCAGGCGCTGTCGCTGCTCACGACCGGCCCAAGGGCTGATTTTCTCCGCATCATCCAGCGTTCCAATTCAGGTGAGGCGCATGAATCAATCGCCGCGCTGGAATCGTTGGAGCCGCGATTGGGCGATGATCCGGGGTATCACATCGAGGTGTGCAAGTGTCTGCGCCAGATGGGTTCGTACGCCAAGGCGCACGCCGCCATTGAAAAGGCCTTGTCCATCGATTCCGCCAACTTCCGTGCGAACTATCAGTTGGCCGGTCTGTACCGCGACGACTGGATCGCCATGGGGCGGCCGGCTGATCATTCCTCCCTGGACAAGGCCCTCGAGAAGATCCGGTACACGATCGAGTTGAATCCAACCAATGCGCCTTCCCATGCGATGCATGCCCAGATACTCGAGAGCATGGACAAGCCACAGGCATCCTTCGAGTCCTGGATGAAGGCGGATCGGCTTGATCGCTCGGATGAGCGCTTCAGCTATCAGGCTGCAAGGACCATTCTCGATTCCGGCGATCGTCAGCAGGGAATCGAACTGCTCGGCATCTACTGTGAACGGTTCCCGAACGATCATCGCGTCCTCAAGCAGTTGGGGCTTGAGCAGTGGAAAAGCGGCGATCTTCGCAATGCCCGTGTGAATCTGTCCAAGGCATCGAAGAGTCTTCCAGGTGACCCTGAAATCCAGAACGCCATCGATGCCATGAGTCGACAATGATGCAGTATTACCCGTCAGCTCTCAGAGTTCTTGTTCAGTGGGGGCTCGTCATGGTGTCGCTTTCGACACTGCATGGTTGTGGCCGGGATTCCTCGGAGCAGTCCGCCGAGCAGGGGTCCTCCTCCTCGGATGTCTGGTTCGAGAACGTGACGCAATCAGGTGGCGTTGATTTCATCCACCAGTCCGGTCATCAGGGGGACTTCCTGATCCCCGAGATCATGGTGGGTGGTGTCGCGGTATTCGACATGGAGGGGGATGGGGATCTCGATCTCTATCTTGTCCAATCCGGTTCCATCGTCGATGGTCCGGGTCCATCCGGTCGCAATGTCCTGTACGCCAATCAGGGCGATGGAACCTTCGTGGATGTCACGGCCGCCAGTGGAGCGGGGGATGAGGGGTACGGGATCGGCGTGGCGACCGGTGATGTCGACAATGATGGGGATGTCGATCTGCTGGTCACGAATCTGGGGCGCAACGCGCTGCTGGTGAACGACGGCCAGGGACATTTCCAGGACCAGACCACGCAGGCGGGTCTGCTGGACGAGGACTACAGCGCGAGTGCATCCTTCTTCGATGCCGATTCCGATGGTGATCTCGATCTGTTCGTCTGCAACTATCTCCATTGGAGTCCGGATCAGGAACAGAATTGCCTCAACAGCATCGGCGAGGCCGATTATTGCGCTCCGATGTCCTACAACGCACCGGCAGCCGACCGCTTGTACCTCAATGACGGCAATGGACGATTCGTCGATATCTCCGACTCCTCGGGGATCGCCGGGATTCCCGGGACGGCGCTTGGTGTCGTCGCCATGGATGTCGATTCCGACGGAAGACAGGATGTCTTCGTTGCCAACGACGGGATGCCGGATCACCTCTGGATGAACCAGGGGGATGGTGTGTTCATCGAGAATGCCCTGCGTTCCGGCTGTGCGACAGACATCAGCGGCAAGTCCAAGGCCGGTATGGGCATTGCAACCGGTGATGTCAATCTGGATGGTCACGTCGACCTGATGGTCTGCAACCTCTGGCGTGAAACCGATTCGCTCTACCTGATCGATGGAAAGGGCAACTTCGAGGATGCGACCATACGCAGTGGTCTGGCGGCGCTGCCGAAGACCTTCACGAGATTCGGACTTGGATTCCACGACTTCGACAACGATGGTCATCTGGACCTCTACGAGGCCAATGGTCGAGTCGCCTTGCTGGACCAGAACTGGGGTGACGATCCCTATGGTGAGCCGAATCTGCTGTTCAGTGGACATGCGGATGGCCGATTCAGGGAAGTGACCCCCAGATCAGGTACCACCGAGCCGGCCAATCTTGTCAGTCGTGGGGCGGCCTATGGCGACTTCGACAATGACGGTGGCATGGATATCGTCGTGATCAATCGAGATGGGCCTCCCCAGGTACTGCGCAACATCGTCGCTGGTCGTGGCAACTGGGTGACGTTCAGGGTGCTGGATTCATCCGGGCGAGATGCCCATGGAGCCACGGTGGAAGTGACTGCCGGTGGAAACTCATGGAAGGCGATCGTCCATACGGATGGCAGCTACTGCGCTGCCAGTGATCCGAGGATTCATGTGGGCCTCGGCGATGTCGATGCAGTGGATGAGGTCGAGATCACCTGGCAGGACGGGACGAGTGAACGGTTCGGTTCGCAGCCGATCAATCGAATCACGCCGCTGCGGCAGGGTTCTTCCCCGGCTGGTGAATAGTTCGATATCGATGTTCCGATTCACGCTTGCGTGGAAAGGTATGAACCTAGACTGGTACACACGAACCCGATCACCCATCGCAGGAGACCACCATGTCCAGCAAACCCAACGAATCACTGGCGACCCCGACCGATCTGGCTGCCGAAGCGTCCGGCGAGATAGCGGCGGCGCTCAATCCGCTGCTTGCAGACATCTTCGCACTCTATCTGAAGACCAAGAACTTCCATTGGCATGCCAGTGGTCCGCACTTCCGTGACTACCATCTGCTTCTCGATGAGCAGGCCGATCAGCTGTTCCAGATGACGGACGCCATCGCCGAGCGTGTTCGCAAGATCGGCGGCACGACACTGCGTTCCATCGGCAACATCAGTCGACTCCAGAGAGTCAAGGACAACGATGCCGAGTACGTGGCTCCGGTGGAGATGCTGGCCGAACTCTGTGAAGACAACAAGATGCTCGCCGCCTCCTTCAGGCAGGCTCATGAAGTGACGGGCAGGCATGGTGACATCGCCAGTTCAAGCCTGATCGAGAACTGGATCGATGAGACCGAACGGCGAACCTGGTTCCTGTTCGAGGCCAGCCGTGTCGGCGATTCAACCGGTCATTGATCCGCCTTGATTTGACCAGTCGTCTTCCCTGCATTTGCTGGCGTCAGCATCTCCGGTGTCGCCACGGTTCGGAAGCCCAGATGGGACATCCCCGTATCGGGTGTCGTCGCCATGCGTGCACTGGGGCGATAGCTGTCGCAGTAGACGGCGTTGCAGAGGAAGGACCCCCCACGATGGACCCGGACATCCTTCGCATGGGGGGTTCTGGGATCGAACGCGTCTGCAGGTCCGGTGGGATTCCTCACCAGATCATTCGATGTCAGGCGTAGCGTGTACGTGTCCGGGCGATACCGGTCCTGGCACCATTCCCAGACATTGCCCGCCATGTCGTGCAGCCCATAGCCATTGGCCGGGAAGCTGCCGACGGGTGCGGTCATCAGATAGCCGTCCTCCAGGGTGTTCTCGTTCGGGAACCGGCCTTGCCAGATGTTGGCATGCGTCGGTTCGATCGGATCATCACCCCAGGAATAGATCCCTCGTTCGAGTCCTCCTCGTGAAGCGAATTCCCACTGGGCTTCCGTTGGAAGTCGACGGTTGGCCCATCGACAGTAGGCCGTTGCATCCTCGTGACTCACATGGACAACGGGGTGCTCGAGGAGATCGTCGATGGTCGAGTCGGGTCCTTGCGGCTGTTTCCAGCTTGCATGGCTCGTCCATCGCCACCACATGGAAGGGTTGTTCAGATCGACTGGCTGATCCGGTCTTGCAAAGACGAGTGAGCCTGGCGCAAGCAGCTCATCCGACGGCTTGGCCGTGCCTGGTGGTAGTTGCTGTCTCAACTGTTCCCAGTCGACGGGTCGTTCGGCGACGGTGACGTAGTTCGTCGCATCGACGAAGGCCTTGAACTGCCTGTTGGTGACTTCATTGACGTCGATGAGGAAGCCGTCGATCGATACCTCGTGAACGGGACGCTCGTCGTCACGAGCCTCTTCGCCAACGCCTCCCATCTGGAAGGAGCCGCCTTCGATCCAGATCATGCCATCTGGAGTGGTCGGCTTTCGTTCCGGTGAAGCGATGGCGGGGGATACATGGTCGGAGGTCGCCTCCGGAGTGGTCATCAGCAGTATCAGGAGTGGCAGCAGGTTCATCCGGCAGGGCTCTTGGGAGGGTGATTGTCTGGTTCAGGCTGATGATAGGTCTTTTTAGTCCTCTAAACCCATTTTCGAGGCATGATGAGATGGCACATAAATATGAAAAAGGGCTCTTTTTCATGGTTGTAGTGCTGTTTATCGGGACTACTATCTAGTCAGGTATTCACTCATGGCAGTGGTGCCAGGCGACACATTGCGTTGCCGGAGGAGAAAGAACCATGCGTCTAGTAACTGCTTCAGCTTTGCTCATCGCCGTACCGGCAATGGCAGCAACGTACACCGATCCAACTGGTGATATTGCCACTGGTAACCCCAATCTTGACATCGTCTCGGTCGATGTGAGTCACACCATCAGCGACGTCGTGATCTCGATGAAGCTGGATGATCTGAATGGCGATTGGGGCAAGTATGGACTCGTCCTTGATTTCAAGTTCGGTGGAGCCGGCGACAATGACAACCCATGGAGCCGCGACATCGCTGGCCTCGAAGGCATAGACATGTTCGTGGGCACCTGGATCGACAATGGCGGTGGCATTGCAGAGTACTACTACACGCCTGCAGGCTGGGCTCCAACACCGTTGGGCGTCAGCATGAATGTCGACTTTGCCAACAGCACGATCAGCTGGACTCTTGGTGGATTCGCCTCTCAGCTTTCCGCCTTCGGTGCCGATACCTTCGGCTTCGAACTCTTCACGACCGGCGGAAATGAAGGCGACCCCGCTATCGACTTGCTCGGTGGTGAAGGAACGCAGCCGGGTTGGGGCAACGGTTCGGTCTCGACCGATCTCTCCTACTACAGCATCCCGGCTCCAGGCGCTCTGGCTCTGCTGGGACTCGCGGGACTCGCCGGTCGACGACGTCGCCGCTGATTCTCCCACATACGTTTGATCTTCTTTCAACCCCGCTGGCCATGCCGGCGGGGTTGTTCTTTTCGGATGATCCAAGGCCGATCTGGGATGGAGTGGATTCAATACCAGGCTCTTGCAGTGGTTACAGGCCCACTGTGGCAAATTCAGGCCCCCATGATGGTCCTGAGTACAATCTCATCAGATGACTGAGCAGCCTGAACATCCTGATCCATTGGATTCCAACGAAGCGGAGACGGTCAATCTGGACCAGTCCCCTCATCTGGATTCCAGCTCGAGTCCGCTGCCGAGTCTCGTTGGCACGAAAATCGGTTCCTACACATTGAGGCGAGTCATCGGTTCCGGTGGCATGGGTACCGTCTACGAGGCTCAGCAGGAGCAGCCCCGCCGGCGTGTGGCCATCAAGATGATGAAGCAGGGCATCACGTCCAGTTCGGCGCTTCGTCGTTTCGAGTTCGAGTCCCAGACGCTTGCACGACTTCATCATCACGGCATAGCCCAGGTCTATGAGACCGGTACGCATGATGATGGTGCGGGCGGTGTTCCGTACTTCGTCATGGAGTTCATTCCCAACGCACTCAAGATCACAGAGTATGCCGACAAGAAGAAGCTCGGCACCCGTGAGCGACTGACGCTCTTCGGCAAGGTCTGCGATGCGATTCAGCATGGACATCTGAAGGGGATCGTCCATCGAGACATCAAGCCGGGCAATGTCCTCGTCGACTCCAATGGCCAACCCAAGATCATCGACTTCGGTGTGGCCCGTTCCACGGACAGTGATCTGGCCGTGACCACGTTGCAGACCGACGTGGGCCAGTTGCTTGGAACACTGCAGTACATGAGTCCGGAGCAATGTGGTTCCGATACCAGTGACATCGACACCCGTAGCGACATCTACGCATTGGGTGTTGTCCTCTATCAACTTCTCACGGGAAGGCTTCCGTACGACATACGAAAGGCGGCCATTCACGAAGCGGTTCGGATGGTTCGTGAGGAAGAGCCGCTGAAGCTATCAAGCATCGATCGCCATCTGCGCGGTGATATCGAAACGATAGCGCTCAAGGCGCTCGAGAAGGAACGTGAACGCAGATACCAGTCGGCAGCCGCCCTGGAGCAGGACATAGACCGGTATCTGATCGGCGATCCGATATCCGCCCGTCGAGCGACCATCTGGTATCACTTCAAGCGTTTGGCCATTCGCCACAAGCTCGCCTTCACGCTGGCCGGTTCATTCATGCTTCTTCTGATCGCATCGACGGTCATCTCTCTTTCGCTGATGAGAAACGCCATGAACTGGCAGGCTCAGGCATTGGACATGAGAGATCAGGCCATCGAGGACAGGCAGCTTGCCGAGCAGCATGCAATCAAGGCCCAGGCGGCTCAAGTGATAGCGGAACGATCGACTGA
>DEYM01000072.1:0-19688 GCA_002364555.1 Phycisphaerales bacterium UBA3158
ACCTCTGGACTCGTTTCATAGGCGTGCTTGGCCTTCTCGAGACTGGATTCCCGTGATCCACCAGCGCCGGCGAGGGAATCCTCTTGACTGAGTTCTCTCTGCTTGTCGGCATCCTTGATGAACTCGCGGAAGCCACCTTCCTTGCCAGCGGCCTTTTCATAGCCACCCTTGGCCATGGCGCGTTGGGCGGCAAGATCCTTCAGTTCATCGTCGAGCTTCGAATCGGTGGAGTCCATCTCCATGGCGATGGTGCCCGATGCGATGGCGATGTCCCATTCGCCGCACTCGCCGGCCAGATTCTTCAGTTGCAGCAGATGTGAACGGCTCACCTTCTTGCCACGTCGGATCAAGGTCAGGATGATCGGACAAAGATGGCTGGCAAGGCTGTATTTCTCGCAGCCGATGGCCGCTTCGAGCGCCTTGAGGGCCAGGGCCGACTTTCCAAGCTCGCCAGTCCAGGCCAGCATGGCCATGGCCAACTTGTCGGATGGATAGGGACCATCGAGTTGCTTGATGTCCTTTGATGAGATCTTCTTTCCACCGTTCTTGTGGTGCTGCTGGCCGACTGCCAGCATGCTTTCCTGGGCGGAGATCGAGTCGGGGTCGAATTTCAATCCATTGGCGTAGTACACCAGTGCAGAGGCGTACTGATGTGAATCAGCCATGGATTTGGCGTGCTTGAACCACTTCTGGGCCTTGCCTGGATCGGGCTTGAATGCCTTGAGCTCCTCCTTGGGAGCGGAATCATCGGGTTTCTTTCGGAAGATGGCCACGGAAGTGTCGAATCCTGAATTAGAGAGGCTCTGTGAAGTTGCTCTGGAATCCTGCAAGGGTACCAGATCAGATTATGCGGCTCCTGCAGCCGAGGCAACATGGAAAGGGGGGATGTGGCCCTCCAGATGCGGTCTCCCGTACCATACCTCTCATGGAGATCGATCCCTCAGCTCTGGATATTGTAATTCATCCGGCACAAGTGCTGCGTCAGGTGGCCAAACCCGTACCAGCTGTTGACGATTCCGTCCGTGCAGTCATCGAACGAATGACTGAAGTGATGGAGGAATACGAAGGCATTGGGCTGGCAGCACCTCAGGTGGGGCTCCCGTGGCGTCTATTCGTCACCAGAGATCCCGATGAGCGAAGGAGAGTCGTCGCCTGGATCAATCCCGAACTCGAGGTGGTTGAGCCCGAAGAGGCCTCTTCTGAAGAAGGTTGTCTGAGTCTGCCTGGAGTCCTTATTCATGTCTCGAGACCCCTGTGCGTTCGAATCAAGGGGCTTGATGAACATGGAGAAACGGCTGAATCGATCTCCAGCGACCAGTTCGCCAGAGTCTGGCAGCATGAGAATGATCATCTCAATGGCGTCCTCATCATCGACAAGATGTCGTCTATGGACCGCATTCGAAACCGTCGTGCCCTTCGCGAGATGAAAAGAGGTTGAGCCGTGCGGGTTGGTTTCTTTGGTTCAGGCGCATTTGGTCTTCCCACGCTCAAGGCGATCATGGCCGAGCACGAGCTCGTCTTCGTGGCAAGTCAACCCGACCGACCGGCAGGCAGACGTCGTCAGCTCAGGGCAACCCCGATATCCGAACTGGCCATGGAGGAATCGGTCAGGCTGCTCAGGCCGGAAAAGCTGGATGATGAGCAGATCGCCACGATTCGATCCATTGACGTCGATGCCTGGGTTGTGATCGCGTACGGACTCAAGCTTCCCGAGAGACTCCTCGAGGGCCGCTTCGCCTGCAATCTGCATGGCTCGCTGCTGCCAAGGTGGCGTGGAGCTGCGCCGATACAGAGATGTCTCATGGCCGCGGACGAGATGAGCGGCGTGAGTGTCATCACGCTGGCATCCGTCATGGACGCCGGCGACATCCTGGCCGAGGTGGCGACACCGATCGATCCACTCGAGACCGCTGGCGAACTCCATGATCGGCTGTCGCTTCTGGGGCCGTCGGTCGTTCTGGAGACGCTTTCGTCGCTTGAATCGGGAGCACTGGCCCCGAAAAGCCAGCGGGAAGAGGACATCACCTTCGCGGCAAAGCTCTCAAGAGCCGAGGCGACGGTCGATTTCTCCATGACGGCGGACCGCGTACGTGGTCAGGTACATGGATTGACCCCCTGGCCAGGTTGCGACGTCAGGATCGGAGACTCCGTACTTCGGCTTCGCCGTGTACGGTCACATGAAGTGTCTCACGATGCGAAGCCCGGAACACTGCTTGATTCCGGCCTGTTCGCATGCGGTGTCGATCAGGGCGGTGCCATCGAGATACTGGAGGTTCAGCCTGCCGGTGGGCGGACGATGGCCTGGGCCGATTGGCTTCGAGGCCACCCCTTGCCCGAGGGCCAGAGGATGGAATCGACATGAAGCGATTCATGCTCACGCTCTGGGATCTGCTCAAGACTGCCGAGCCGACGAAGCCGGTGTTCGACCGATCCCGTCCCGGGCCCGAGCCACCCAAGCCTGGAGGAGCCATCACCTCCAAGGGCATGCAGGGCCAATACGATCAGCTTGTCGCAGACATGAAATCCCAGTGGGGAATTCGGATACACCGATGGCGAACCTCCACGAGTGGCTGTGCATGGGAACTGCGGGACAGATCAGGTCATATCGATCGAATGATCGAATCGCCGTACCCCAAGGGCCCGATGAGTTGCGCGGTATTCCTTCACGAAGTGGGTCATCATGCCATCGGATTCAGCAGGTACTCGCCAAGATGCCTGGAGGAGTACATGGCCTGGGACTGGGCGATCAGGATGATGGAATCCAGAGGGCTCAATGTCACGGATCGTGTTCGCAAGAGAATGGATGATGCCGTTCGGTATGCCATCGCCAAGGCGTTGAGGAGAGGGTTGAGACGGATGCCCGAGCCTCTGATTCCCTATCTGCCCGAGGGGCATCGTTTCAGGCCATCAGATCAACGAACGCCCCAACAGAAACAGGTTGGCTGACAGTCGCGTCGCCCATTGGGACTATCTCGGCAGCGGTCGGTGCCATGGTCGCCAGTGCCGGTGGTGGATTCACGGCCTGTCGCTCATTCCAATGAGGGCGGGCCGATGACAGTTCGGCTCCATCGGACAACGGCCCGGGCTTCTCGTAGATGACCGTTTCCTGCCCGGAAGTCTGGGGCAGAAGCCCATCGAAGAGATACTCATATCGAAACAGCAGCCACCAGAGTCCGGGGCTCCATGTGACCTGGTCGGCCATTCGTGGTGGCATTGATGCCTGGGGGGCATGATTCACGGCTGGTGCACAGTCGTTGACGAATCGGCTCGGGTTCAGTGGCAGGAGACTTGCGGCGGCGTTGGAATCGATCGTATTCATGCTCTTGAAAGAGCAATGGACGATCCGATCACATGATCCGGCTCATGAGATCTCGCTGATCCGATAAAGAGCGATCGCCACGCTTGCTCAGCGGCATCATCCAGTGGATGATCATCTGTTCGGGCCGGTGGGTCTGTGAGAGATGATGCCCAGGATCAACATGAAGGTTCCTGAAAACATGCATATTGACGATCTTGACTACGACCTACCCGATTCCCTGATCGCAACTCGGCCCGTCGAGCCGAGGGATTCAGCTCGACTGATGGTCGTGCATTGCGGATCCGGAACGATCGAGCACAGGCATGTCAGCGACCTGCCCACCTATCTGAGAAGCGATGACACGATCGTTCGAAATCGATCGCGGGTTCTACCGGCCAGATTTCGTGGGCATCGAGTGGAAAGTGGCGGCGTCGTTTCCGGTCTTTTTCTCAAGGAGCACAGCGAGGGATGCTGGCTTGTGATGCTCAAGAGCAATGGACGACTCCGGGAGGGAGTCGTCATCCAGCTGGAGCATTCCGGCCCGACTCTTGAATTGATCGAGCGTCGCGAGTCCCATTGGATCGTTCGTCCCCACAGTGACGAGTCGGCCCAGCAGATCCTGTCGTCCTGCGGTCTGACTCCACTGCCTCCCTACATACTGAGGGCTCGGGGGGATGACGATATTCCAGACGAATACGATCGTGAACGCTACCAGACCATCTATGCAAGAGAACCCGGATCGGTCGCGGCACCGACAGCTGGATTGCATTTCACAGACTCGCTCGAGAAGACACTCAGGGCGGAGGGCGTCTCCTTTCTGGAGGTCATTCTCCATGTCGGACCAGGGACATTCGCTCCGGTCATGACCGACACGCTGGATGATCATCCCATGCATGAGGAATGGTGCAGCATCGATGGGGGGACTCTTTCTCGATTGACGAGCCCGGATCGGACCGGCAGGATCGTGTCGATTGGGACCACGACCGCTCGAGTGCTTGAATCCTTGCCGGAACACCATGCCGATGGAGACTGGTCGGGCTTGACGGACCTCCTGATCTCGCCACCCTTCAACTGGCGGTTCGTGGATGTGCTGCTGACGAACTTCCATCTGCCAAGATCGACCCTTCTGGCACTGGTGGCCGCCCGTACTGGAATCGAGCTCATGCACAGGGCCTATCGCGAAGCGGTTGATCGTGAGTATCGCTTCTACAGCTATGGAGATGCCATGCTGGTGATCTAGGCGAACGCCATTCGATCTGGCATCTATACTTGGAACACCGCAGTAGACGGCCTGGAGCGATGGAATGCGCTGGGCAAAGCCCATTAGAGAACTTGTTCATGGACTGCCTGTCACGTGCTCGCCTGACATCGGTGGCATCGTGGTCACCGATGTCGTCGAGGACACCCGTGACGTCTCGCCCGGTTGCCTGTTCGTGGCAAGGCCTGGCGATCGATTCGACGGTCGATCTCTGATTCCATTGGCGATTGATTCAGGTGCGATCGCGATCCTCTCGGATGAGGAAGGTTGTCGCGGGCTCTCCTCGCCGACCATCGCCACAAGCGATCCCGCAGGTCTGGGCGTCGAGATGGCGGATCGTCTGTTCGATCATCCAGCTGGAAAGCTTCCAGTGATTGCCATCACTGGAACAAATGGAAAGACGACAACGGCGACATATCTACAGCACATGGTCACGCCTCTGGCCGGATTGATCGGATCCATCGAGATCAACGACACACGTGCATGCACACCTTCGAGGCTGACGACGCCCGGAGGCATTCTCCTCAGGCGATTCATGGCCAGGATGATCGCCAATGATTGTCGTTACCTGATCATGGAGGCCAGTAGTCACGGCATTGCGTTGGGGCGGTTGGATGGTCTGCAGATAGCGGGAGCGATCATGACGAATCTCTCCGGGGACCATCTCGATTTCCATGGGACGATGGAGCGGTATCAGGCTGCCAAGCGAGCGCTCTTCGCCTCGTTGCCATCAGATGCATTCGCCGTCCTGAACATGGATGATCCGGCCGCCGCAGTCATGGCCGCGTCCACGAGAGCCCGGTTGATCTCATGTCGCCGAGAGGGTGGAGCGGATGCCGACGTTCTGGTCTCGAGAGGATCCGGTGCGCAGGTGAATCTGGAGGGGCCCGCTGGTCGGGCAACCGCCAGCCTGGCCATGCCCGGCGATCACAACGCGATGAACCTGGCGCAGGCCTATGCGGCAGCTTGTGCCATGGGACATCCGCCGGATCAGCAGAGACTTGATTCGATGCCGACTCCACGGGGTAGGCTCGAGCCCGTGGGCGGCCGGAGTGCCGTCAGGGTGTTCATCGATTTCGCACACACCGACGAAGCGCTTCGAACAGCTCTGGTCGCGTTACGACCACTTCTGGAATCCGATGGCAGGCTGTTCGTCGTATTCGGCTGTGGGGGTGATCGTGACCGAACGAAACGGCCCCGAATGGGCGCTGTGGCAAGTCGTCATGCGGATGTGGTGGTGGTGACATCGGACAATCCAAGAACCGAGTCACCTGGGCAGATCATCTCCGATGTCCTGTCCGGTCTCGAAGACGAATGCCCATCACGAATCGAGCCGGATCGAGCGGCTGCAATAGAAATGGCGATCCAGGATGCCCGTCGGCAGGACATCGTCCTCATCGCGGGCAAGGGGCATGAGTCGGTGCAGTTGCTCAATGGTCAGTCGATTCCGTTCGATGACCGCCAGGTGGCTCTGGAGATACTCGAGAGGATCCAGTCCTCATGATGTTCACGCCTGATGAAATGATCGAGGCGACCGGAGGCCGGTGGCTGGGGCCACCCCCAGAACAGGGGCCCGTCTGCATAGGCCACGATACCCGTCAACCGCTTGATGGAGGGGCCTATGTCGCCATCAGAGGCGATGCCCGTGACGGGCATGACTATCTGCCGGAAGCTGCTCGGGCGGGTGCGACAATGGCCATTGTCGAACAGCCGGTGGAGTCGGATCTTCCCTGCCTTCTCGTGGACGGTTCCGTCGATGCCATTGCTCGTCTGGCCAGCCGCTGGCGTGATTCGATCGGGGCAACGAAGGTCATCGCCATCACCGGGACCGCTGGAAAGACGAGTACGAAGAATCTTCTCAACGCGATTCTGGGCAGTCATCTCGAAGGAACCGCCAGCCCGGCATCCTGGAACAACTCGATCGGTGGACCCATGAGTCTTCTGAGGGCCAGGCCCGGTGACGACTACGTCGTTCTGGAAGCGGGCACCAGCAGTCCCGGGGAGATCGAATCGCTGGCTCGAATCATCCGTCCGGACATAGCGATCATCACACTCATCGGAAGAGGACATCTCGAAGGACTCTCGACCATCGATGGAGTCCGTCGAGAGAAGACAAGCCTTCTGGCTCATGTCGCCTCTGGAGGCATGGCCATCGTTCATGACGACGAGCAGGCTGTTCGAGTTCCGGAATCAGTCTCCCTGCTCAGGCATGGTGATCTGCCCGGTTCCGATCCCGGTCTGGCATCGAGGAGCGATGGCCGCATCGTTCTCCATGATGGTTCCAGTTTCCGCTTCCCGATTCCCGGAAAGCATCATGCGATCAACGCATTGGCGGTCATCGCCGCTTCCAGGGCATGTGGTCTTGATGATGCCCAGATCGATTCGGCCCTGTCGCACGCCATGCCATCGGATGGACGAGGCGCCTGCACGACCCATGGTGGAGTGATCTTCATCAACGACGCCTACAACGCCAATCCCGAATCCGTCCATGCATCACTCTCCATGCTGCCCGAGATGGAGACGAACGGTCGACGAGTCGTCATCCTCGGTGACATGCTCGAGCTGGGGGATCACTCGGCCCAACTGCATCTTGAACTGGAATCCAGGCTCGTGCAGACGCACTCGACGGCTTCGATCGCTCAGTTGGTGCTGCTCGGAAAGGAGATGGCTCAATTGCGGAAGTCCCTTGCCAGCGGGCACTTGCCACAGGTCTCCCATTGGGAGACACTCGACCAGAAGGCCATCGAGCAGATAGCCAATCTGCTGATTCCAGGTGATCTCGTGCTGCTCAAGGGATCTCGAGGAATGCAGCTGGAGAGAATCCCCGAATATTTGGATTCAATGGAATCGGAAGCTGCACGGGCATGAAGGTCGATAGAACCTATCTCGAAGCATGATCTACAACCTTCTTCAATCCTGGCATGACTGGCTCGAATCATTCGGGGGCTATTCCCTCCTGCAGGTCCTCTATCAGATCGAATTCCGCGCCTTCTTCGCCGTGATTCTTTCGTTCTCGATCGTTCTTCTCCTTGGTGAGCGAACCATCCGGTGGCTCCTCAAGCAGAAGCTGGGAGATTCCCCCGAGTTCTACAACGCCGATCTGAACCAGTTGATGGCAAGCAAGGCGAACGTGCCCACGATGGGTGGGATACTCATCGTCTTCTCGATTCTGGCCTCGACGTTTCTACTGGCAGATCTCTTCAACGACTATGTCCACATCTCTCTGGTGGTGCTGCTCTGGCTGGCCATTCTCGGTGGTGCGGATGACTGGCTGAAACTCACGACCGCCCGCCGTCGTCCAGGTGCCAGGGAGGGATTGTTCGCCTGGGAGAAATTCCTGTTCCAGATCGGCATCGGAGTCATCGCGGGAATGTACCTCTGGCGACTCACCGGGGATAGCCAGTCGGCGATGGTTCTCAATCTTCCCTTTCAGAGAACCTACCAGCCCGGGACCGAAGGTCTCATCCTGGAGCAGGGGGTCCTGGTGCTTCCCTGGCTTCCCTTCATCATCATCGCCACCTTGTGGATTGCCGGGACATCCAATGCGGTGAACATCACGGACGGCATGGACGGCCTCGTGTCCGGGCTGATGCTCATCGCGGCCCTTGCGATGATGCTTCTTGCCTACATCGCCGGTTCCTCGGGCAGAGCGCAGTACATGCTGTTCCCATTCGTGGAAGGCAGCGAGGAACTCATGGTCGTCGCCGGTTCGATCGCCGGTTCATGCCTTGGATTCCTGTGGTTCAACTGCTCCCCGGCAAAGGTCTTCATGGGTGATACCGGATCATTGCCCCTGGGCGGACTTCTCGCGCTCATAGCCTGCGCGCTTCGCCAGGAGATCATGCTCGTCGTTATCGGTGCCGTGTTCTACTGGGAACTCCTGAGCGTCATGCTTCAGGTCGGATACTTCAGGCTCACCGGAGGCAAACGCATATTCCGATGCTCACCGATCCACCATCACTTCCATCTTGGTGGCTGGTCGGAATCGCAGATCGTCTCCCGATTCTGGATTCTCGGCGTCGTCGCGGTGGTGGTCGCCGCCGTTCTGCTCAAGCTTCGCTAGCCTCATCCGGGGATGCCAGACCAAGCATGGCGTCGACATCGAGTTCGGTACCGGGCACCTTTGGTCTGGAGACGAACTGATGCTTTCTGAGCAGTAGGACGAGTGTCCTCAGATCTTCAGGAAGTGGGGCGATGAAGGTCATCTCCTCCTCCGTTCTCGGGTGGACGAAGCCAAGCAGGCTGGCATGGAGCGCCTGTCGGCCAAGTACCTTGGACGACTGGGAGAGCGATTCGTCCTGGCCGGGGCCGAAGATGTCTCGTCCATGCAGATGGCGACCACCGTAGTAGTCATCTCCCGCGATCGGCCATCCCAGATGGGACAGGTGCACACGGATCTGATGCGTTCTTCCTGTCCTGAGTTCCAGCTCGACCAATGTGAATTTCTCGTAGCACTCGCGAACACGATAGATCGTGACGGAGTCCTTGCCCGTGGTGTCCCATCTGACCGCGTATCGATCACGGATGGTCGGATGCTTGCCAAGAGGCACATCGATCACATCGGTCATGGGCTCGACCTTTCCATGGACCAGTGCCAGATACCTCTTTCTCGTGCGACGGTGTTCGAACTGTCGTCCCAGCCTCCAGTGGGCGGTATCCGTCTTGGCGAAGACCATGACGCCGGTCGTATGCCTGTCGAGTCGATGGACGACACCGGGCCTGGCTTCCTCACGCCCGACATCGGACAATTCACCAGAGGATCTGTTTCGGCAATGCCAGGCCAGGCCATTGACCAGCGTGCCTCTCTGATTGCCTCTGGCTGGATGGACGATGACATCGTCATGCTTGTTGAGGATCAGAATCTCCCGATCCTCGTACATGATGTTGAGATCCATCTCATCGGCCGGGAGCACTGAGCTCGGTGGTGGGGGAATCGCGACGGATACCTCGTCTCCACGACGAAGTCTGGTGGAGGCCTTCGGGGTCCGGCCATTGACGGAGACGGCCTTCTCCGCGATGAGCCTCTGCAGCGATGTCCTGCTCAGGAATGGAATTCGATCAACGAGATAGCGATCGAGCCGCTTGTTGAGATCCCTTGAAAGGGTGAAGTCCACGATGATGGCGCCGTCATCGTCCGTCAGCGCTTCATAGAGTTCGTGAAGGCGGCTGGGATCGACCTTGCCACCGGCGTTGATCAGGGCCTCATCACCGGATTCCGCCTGATCTGGCAGATCTTCCGGGTGTCCGCTCACGGGCTGACGGGGTCGGCTGATCCGCCTTCCTTCTCCACTGGTGGAGTCGTCGAGGAGGGTAGATTGAGAATGTTGTCACCGGATGTGGTCGTCAGTCCGGGTGTCGAGAATGTCGGCAGTGCGGGCTGGGCCGGTGCCGGTGGACTGGGCAGTGTGATGTCCTGGACATAGAGGTCGGCAGTGGCGGCACGTTGATTGGCTTGATCGGCGAGGAATGGATACCAGTCGCCGGATCGCGCTGCGGATTGCTCGTAGTAGGCCTTGGCCTTGTCGATGTCGCCTGCGGATTCGGACAAGGCGGCCAACCCGTTGAGGGCGTTCACGGTGACGATGGTGTCACCGAATGAACCGTCGTCGCTATCGACCACCTGGTTGTAGAGCATCGCCGCGTGTTCCATGCCCTTGCTTCGATCCTCTTCGCTCAGAGGCGTGCCGTCTTCGATGGTTGAACCGATCGCCAGATTGCTCTGCATGGACTGAAGGTACGAGTTGGCTGCCCGAAGTCGAGCGAGATTCGCGATCCCGTCGATGGCACCATGTGTATTGGCCACATCCTCCAGCGAGGCCGGCATGACCGCTTCGCTGAAGTCGAACCACGCCTGTTCACGTGCGCGTAGTTCGGCTCTCTGGATATTCACGATGTACATGTAGACGGCGATGCCGATGAGGACGGCCAGGAGATACCAAGGCCCACTGGTCTTGATCCAGTTCACAAAGTCCTCGTTCACTCTGCTTTCGCCGAGATCCGACTGCTGAACCTGTTGGAGACGTTCGCGATCCATGGTGGTTGGCTCCTGAAGGACCCCTGGCCGTGAATGAGGCATGGGGCAAGCACCTCATGGTATCGAGGCAGAAGGAGCGGAGCAATGGCCAAGAGGGCATCAGGCCCCTTGAAGTCGTTCCAGAGCGCTTGCCAGCTGGTTCCGGCAGGCTGACAGGAATCTCGGATGCCCCTCGGTCCTCATGAAGGCAGGGGCCGTTGCCGCCATCAAGGCGCGGCGAATATCGGCCAGTGGCTCATAGCTTGCCTCGACCGACAGGCCCCGAGCCAGTCTCGCTTCAGCCATCCTCTGAACAGGCCTCGAGGCCCCGAGACGTTGAGGGAGTGCCCATAGACGCCTTTCGAGGTACACCGCATCCTCGATCCAGTGGCCTGGCCTGACTTCGGCCAGATCGATCAGCGTCACCGCTCCGCTTTCGGCGGCAACGCGGCTCATGGCATTGGCCAGATGGAGATCTCCATGGATCCAATGATCCAGATCCCGCTCTCTCCATCGCTCGACCATGTTCGGAAGACTTCCCTCGAGCCGGTGGAGAAGTTCCAGCCAGATCCTCTCCTCCGCGATGTGGTTGCGTTTGATGCTTCGACATGAATGTTCGCACAGAGCATTCCAGTCCTCGGTCCGAGCCTTCTCCTTTTCAACGACGAAGGCGTCCGCCTCCTCGTAAAAGCGCGTGACGGCTTCGATCGTCCTCGTGACATGATCTGTGTGCCATCGCTTACCCAGCGGACCAAAGGGAAGCCATTCGATGACGATCCAGGCGAGATCGTAGGATTCAAGACTGCTCCCAGAGGCATGGAGGTGAGGCACGACCGGTTCCATCTCATCACCGGAATGCTGGAGCCTTCTCATCCACAGGAGCTCACGTGCCTTGATTGGAAACTTGACCATGACATCATGCTTCTCGTCGTTGGCGTCCTGCCAGATGGCGCGGCCGGTTGCGGCGCCACCGCGTTGCCAGTCAGCACGAAACCAGTGGACATCCTCGAGACGTCCATTGCATGCTCTGTAGAGATGGGGAAGGAGCATGTCCGCCAGCTGGCGGTTGCCTGGATTGGTGTCTTCTCTTTTCATTTCAGGTCACTCGAAAGGACGCCTCGAGCGTAGCATGTTGCCTTCCTGTCTGTTCCGAGGTTGCTCCAGTCTGCATGAAAGCGTAGGGTCCGGCGAATGAACAAGATGCCCAGTCTTCTCGTGGTCGATCTGGATGGAACACTCCTGTGTCCACAAGGCCAGGTCTCGTCGGTCAATCGCGGGGCGCTTCATGCGGCACGAGATTCGGGTATTGAAATCATGATCGCCACCGGCCGCACTCACATGGAGTGCCATGACATCCTCGATTCACTGGAGTATCAGGGGCCAATGGTGATCGCCAGTGGGGCGGCCATGGTGGACTGGCCCTCAGGCAGAACCCTGGAGCGTACGCCGCTTGTGGAGTCCGATTCCCATCTGGTCACGACGACTCTGCGATCCCTTGGTCACGCCGTCATGCTGCTCAAGGATCGACACGTCGCGGATACCGACTACACGATCATCGGCAGTGAACAGATGCATCCCACGTCGGAATGGTGGCTCGATCTCCATGAGGTCCAGTGCAAGCGGCTTGATCATCTGGAGGACGATGATTCACTCCAATACACACTCCGGATCGCCAGCCTGGGAACCCCTGCGGAGATGGCAAGGGCCGCCGAGAGCATCAGGGAAACGCTCGGCGATCGTGTATTCTTTCGACATTGGCCGGCTGTAGGCAGGGATGGAGAATGCGTACACATGCTTGAAATCTTCATGCAAGGCGTGAACAAGTGGACCATGGTCTCGCGGTACTGCGAAGCGAGCGAGATCGGCTTCGAACAGGTCGCGGCGATAGGTGACGGATTGAACGACATCGAGCTCATCGCCGGCGCGGGCATTGGTATCGCAGTCGAGAACGCGGACCAGGCCGTGCGACGTGTGGCGAACAGGATGACGCGTTCGCATGATCAGGATGGTGTGGCCCATGCCGTTGAGAGACTCATGGATGGATGGTCATGACGAATCCCTCCTCGCCTCCCGAACATCCCATCTGGCGTCACTCGGGGACGACGACGCTGTCGGCCGCCGAAGCCATTCTCAAGGGTGCGCTTGAATGTCTTCCCAGTGTTCAGCGTGTCGTCTACGTCGCATCGCAGGCAACCACGGATCTCGACGACATACAGTCCAATCCCGATCTGTCCGAACTGCTCAGAATGCACCGTCTCAGAGTCGATCGGATGGCTGATGCGGGGCGAGCTGCCCAGATGGCCGCATGGGCTGCCCGACAAGGCCAGCATGTGATTGCCGTGCTCACCGGGCCGACAGTGCCGGCGGCGCTGAATCTTCTTGAATCGAATTCGCGACCACTGCCTGATGGTGCTGGTCTGGGACTGATCGTCGAGGATCTCGCACTCAACAGCGCGGCGGTCGACATACGTGGTCGGCTGGCACGTCAGGACATTCCGGTTCTGGAAGCCCGTGATGTTCCCCATCTACGGGATTCCATCGAGAATGTGCTGAGGATCAGTCGTTCAGACCGTGGAATGGCCGCCGTGGTCGTCGATCGAAGTGTTCTCCGAAACACGGAATCGGTCACGTTGCGAGCCAATCGTGGAGAAGAGGACATCGATGATCCCATGAGGCATCGTCGGCGCCGTCGTCCTCGATGGCAGGAGACGGGCGGACCGCTTCGAATGGCCCGCCGACTGGAACTCAATTCATGGCGTGCACTTCCATCGCCGGGTGAAGCCATCTCGATCGGATTCGTCACGATCGGCCCGGCGGATAGAGCCCTGCGACACATGGCGATGATCCTCGGGATCTCGGGCAAGCTTCCTGTTCTTCATCTGGGTGTCATTCATCCCATGGACGACGCGGCAGTGGCCAGACTCCTCAAGCGATGCCGGAATGTAGTCGTCATCGAGCCGCGGCCGGGTACCGTCGAGCGTGATGTCCTTCGAGTCGCCGAGGATCTCAGGCGTCGCGGAGAGGATCCCGCACTGGTCTGGGGAGAATCGCTGCCTCCCGACGAGGATGGGCAGACGGATGGATTCGAATTCCGGGAGTCGCTTCATCCATCGAGTCTTCTGAGAAAGCTTCAGCACCTTCTTCGAAACTTCACCACAGACGACGTTATCCGGGAGGAGTTCCAGGAGGAGCCTCGGGCGCTGCCTGTCCCCGTGCTTGTCGAACGATTCGGCTCCGCCGGTCAGCATGAGGCCATCCGTCGGCTGGCGACGACACTGGTCGATGCCATCGATCAAAACGTGTCCGATTCAGATATCGACGAGCCGGACGAGCATGAGGCGGCTCCGGATACATCACCCATCAGGCTCTTCCTGGATGGTGAAGCCATCGGGCCCGTCGAAGGCCGCCCCGTCTATGTCGAGACCTTTTCCGGACCGAGTTTCTTCAGGCATGGAGCCGCCGCAGTCAGGCAGGCCGCGATCTCAAGCGATTCCTGGATTCTGATGGTCGCCCAGCCACATGGTTCATCGCGTGTGGATCTCGAACGCCTGGCCCGGGCCGCCGTTCCAGCCGATCATGCGGCCCAGATACACATCAAACGCGGCACGCTTGCGGAAACAAGCCGACTGCGTCGAATGCTACGGGAATCGCTGCATGAGTCCGGCCTCGTGGTGATCATCATCGACGATGGCCCACCGACTCGATTCAACGTCAACACGATCGAAGCGGAGATGCTGAAGGTCGATCAGCGGGGGTTTCAGCCGATGCAGCGGATCGTATGGCCAGCCGATCGGGCCAGTGTGATCCGTCAACCCCCAATGCTTGCGGAGCTTGAGGTGGAAGCCGTCCGTCACGCGGCTGCCCTGGAGACGCGGACGAGCCGCGAGGCGATTCCCTGGCGATGGCCACCTCGACTTGGTGGGCGAGTCAAGCTTCTGGTCGAACAGGTCGAGGTGCATCGAAATCGTCCTCCGATCCGAGAGCTGATCGATGTCGACAAGAAGCTGAAGCCACCGACTCCGATTCATGCCGATGCTGCCTCATGGTCCGTTCACATAGCCGGGCTGCGAGG
Organism: Phycisphaerales bacterium UBA3158; assembly: GCA_002364555.1. Lineage (GTDB taxonomy): Bacteria > Planctomycetota > Phycisphaerae > Phycisphaerales > SM1A02 > UBA1668. The sequence continues at coordinate 14,642 of DEYM01000072.1, forward strand.
CAAGTCGCCGGGACTCGCGGCGCGTGTGCTTCTGATGGCCGGTACCCGCATGGGATACCACGTGCAGGCGAGAATGCTTCCCGCGCCCACCGGCGCCGGGCGTCGTGCCTGGGCCCAGGTATCCTTCTGCAGACCTCGATCCGACGAGGAGGCCGCCGCCATCGGAGCGACTATCCCCTGGGGTGAGGCGGATCTGCTGCTCTCTCTCGATCGTGCACAGGGACTGCTCTCCGTGAGTCCCGATGGCGTGCTCAGAGTCGCCGCCCCCGGTCGAACTCGTGGCGTGATCAACATCGGGCTGTTCGAGGATCAGATGGACCGAGAGCTGGCCTCCCAATCAACGACCGAAATAGCGGCCTACTTCCGTGAGCTTCTTCATCCGGAAGGTCAGGTCATCGAGGACTACACCGATCTTTGTCGATGGCGTTTCCACAATGAGAGACTGGCCGATCTCGCGCAGCTGGGGACCGCCTACCAGATGGGGGCCGTGCCGTTGAGTGCCGATTCGATTGAAGGAGCGCTCCGGGAACTGGAGGCAATGGGGTATGCCAGGTCGATGGAGGCCTTCAGTCTCGGGCGATACTTCGCGCAGCATTCCAAGGGTCTTCGTCGCCCGGGTGAGGATCCGAACGCCGAGACGGCGGAGCGGTTCATCAGACGGCAACGAACACCCGCACTGGGCAGGCATCGAATGGGGACCCGCGGTCGATCCGAACGGTTCGCCCGGCTCACTCAGCGCGTGTACTACGACATCCCGGATCTGGACAACACCGAGGAGGGGCGCGAGGCGTACTGCGATCTGGCCGTCGCTCTGCGTCGATGCGTCACCTGGGGAGGGTTCGACTATGCAGAGCGGTTCGCCGATGCGATCGTCTCGCTCTACAACGCCGATCGGTCCGATACCGGTCGCGCATTGACAAGCAAGGCCATTCTGCCCCTGGCGGAAGCCTATCTGGCGCGAGATTCAATCTATCTGGCGTCGATGGCAATCAGCAGCGAGCACAGGCGTCATACCCGTCAGCGCCTCAATGTCCACCTGGCTCGTGGAGATGTCGTCGAGGTGAGATATCTCACCCGACTCGAACTGACATTGGCGAGGTGGCGATTCCGGGTCGACTTGAGAACCAGCGACTGGTTGGCGAGGATTCTCGCGGCCGGCCGACATGTTCTCCCGACTTCATGGAGAGCGACCCGTCGTGATCGTCTGGTCAGAAGGCTCGTTCAGGAGATTCTGCTCAGAGCGGCAACCGGTGCAGAGCACGACTATGACAGGTGGCTCAAGACCATGCAGGAACTGCATGACATGGCGCTCGATGGTCGACTGAGGAGAATCAATCCGGAGCGTCTGAGGGATCTACTTCGTCAGGAGACAGATGAGTACGCCTGAATCATCCGGGGACTCCATCAGGGGGCTGGCCCCCAGCGCCACTCCGGCCGTCGTCTATGGCGTTCTCGGATTCATGCTTTGCGTGGTTCCCGTGATCGGTTTCTTCTTCGGATGGATGGCGATGTTCCGATCGCAGCAGGCGGCCATCCAGCTCGAGTCCGATGACAGGCTCGACGGTCATGGTCTGCAAAGAGCGGGCCTGATCACCGGCATGGCAGCCATGGTGCTGGGTGCCTGCAGCAGCGTCATCTGGCTGGTTGTGATGTGCATGAGCCTGTTCGCGAACTAGGCACCCTTGGAGCGTTGTTCGTATCTCAACTGCCCGCAGGCAGCCGCGATGTCGCGGCCGCGACTGGCCCTGATCGTGGCTCGAACACCGTGCCGCCTGAGAATCCGCTGAAATTCCCTGACATCGACCGTGGAGGGTCTCTCGTAGGGGAGTCCCTTGACTTCGTTGTAGCGGATGAGATTCACGCTCGATCGAAGATTGGATGCGATTCTTGCAAGCTGCCTTGCATGCTCGACCCTGTCGTTGACGCCGCGAAGAAGCAGGTATTCCAAGGTGATTTCACGACCACTGACTTCAAACCATTTCTGGCAGGCGGAGAGGAGCTCGTCCACCGTCGAGTAGTCCGCCCAGGGGATCAGCGATCGCCTGAGTTCATCGTTGGGAGCATGAAGACTCAGGGCCAGTGTCACTGGAAGATCGAACTTGGCAAATCGACGTATGGCCTTGGGGAGTCCGACGGTCGATACGGTGATGTGACGAGCACCGATTCCCATGCCCCAGGAGGCGTTGAGCATGCGGATCGCGCGGGTGACGGCGTTCTCGTTCGACAACGGTTCGCCCATGCCCATGAACACGACGTTCGTGATCCGATCGACCTCTTCGTCCATCTTGAGCCGAAGAACCTGCTCGACGATCTGTCCGGCGGACAGATTGCCTTCGAGACCTCCGATTCCCGATGCGCAGAATCGACAGCCCACCGGGCAGCCGACCTGTGAAGAGACGCATGCCGTGCGTCTCTTCGCGGCGGGGATCATGACCGTCTCGGTCTGGCGGAGATCGCTCTGGTCATGAATCTGCGGCAGGGAGTCCTCGGCCGGCGGATCCCATCCAAGGAGTAGCTTGACGGTGCCGTCGGTTGCCTGCTGGAATCGATCCACGCGACTTCTCAAGACGCAGTACCTCGATTCGAGCCACTGCCTGTCGGCCTTCGAGACATTCGTCATCGAATGAAACTCGACCACGTTCTTCTGGTAGATCCAGTTGAAGACCTGCTTGGCGAGATAGCCCGGACGATCCGCATTGACGCAGATGTCGCTGAACTCATCGAGTGTCAGATCTAGCAGATGCTTCATGGATAATCAGCTTGCTGCTGAGATTGTCAGATCGACAACCTGCTGATCGATGCCGTGGGACTCGAGGAAGGCGGCTGTCGATGCGATGTTGTCCATCATGATTCTTCTTCCATCAGGATTGACATCGCGTGAACGCATGAACTTCTTGAGCGTGCCGGGCAGTCCGAAGTCGACGCTTTCATGGAAGACGTCATGCTGCTCCACCTCGCCATGATGATTGTGAACGAGATGCAGCACCAGTGACTGGACGAGATCCTCGGGGGCGCTGGCACCGGCGGTCACGAGGACCCGATCCTTTCCGTCGAGCAGGTCGTCGGTGAGTTCGGTCACATCGTCGATCAGGACGGCATTGGTACCCGTCGCATGGGCGATCTCGGTGAGACGAAGCGAATTGGAGCTGTTCTGGCTACCGACGACCAGGACCAGGTCGCAGTCATGAGCCAGTTGGCGAACCGCCCACTGCCGATTGGTGGTGGCGTAGCAGACATCCTCGCTGGGAGGACTGTTGACTTCGGGATAGGCTTCCTTGAGCGCATTGATGATCTTGTTGGCATCATCAAGGCTGAGCGTGGTCTGGGTCAGATACACGACCTTGGAAGGGTCATCGATTTTCAGGCTTGGGATGCCTTCGGCGGACTCCAGGATCTGGATGGAGTCAGGCGCCTCTCCATAGGTTCCGATGATTTCCTGATGGCGGCGATGGCCGATGAGAACAATCTGCCATCCACGTCTGGCGTAGCGAATGGCTTCGGCATGAACCTTGGTCACAAGCGGACAGGTCGCATCGATGGCGGTCAATTTTCTGGCTTTGGCTTCTTTACGCACTTCAGGACTGACGCCGTGGGCGCTGAATACCACGATTGATCCCTCAGGGACGTCATCGATTGACTCGATGAAGATCACGCCACGATCCTCGAATCTCTGCACGACATGCTTGTTATGCACGATCGCGTGATAGACGTAGATCGTATCGCCTTCCACGACGTCCAGAAGCTGGTCTACGACGTCGATGGCCATGTATACGCCGGCACAGAAGCCGCGGGGATTGGCAAGAATGATCTTCATGGGGGGGGTCGGAAACCTTTAACGGGATTGTAGACGGATCTGACGATACAGTGTGCATCTTTCCATCGGACTGAGACCATATGAGCGTCCACTCAATCATCGAGCAACTGGATCGCTGGGGCCCCGGGCAACGCCCAGGGACCAGTACCGGGGAGGCCATGGCCTATTGCAGGCGTCTGGCGCTTGGCCATTACGAGAATTTCTCGGTCCTGTCCCGGATGGTCCCCGAGCCCATGCGGGAGGGGGCGGCCGTCGTCTATGCCTTCTGCCGATGGGCGGATGATCTTGGAGATGAGATCAAGGATCATTCCAGAAGCCTCGAGCTGCTGGATTGGTGGCGAAACGAGCTCAACGCCTGCTTTGCCGGCGAGGGGTTTCATCATCCGGTCTTCATCGCCCTCGCCTCCATCAGAGAACGATACGGTCTCGAATCGAAGCCTTTTCTGGATCTGATCGATGCCTTCGAGCAGGATCAGCGAATCGGCAGATATGACACCTGGGATCAGCTTGTCGATTACTGCTCGAGAAGTGCCGATCCAGTGGGCCGACTCGTCCTCCGGCTTGCGGATCAGGATCACGATCAGGCGACGCTTGCGGCCAGTGATGCCATCTGCACGGCGCTTCAGCTGGCCAATCACTGGCAGGATGCGCGTCGCGATCTCGTCGAGCGTGATCGCATCTACATTCCTGCAGAATGCCATGGGTCCATCCAGTCCTTCGAAGACAGATTTCGCTGGACGATCGAGCATGGTCATTCGCCGGATCATGAATTCCTGGACGAATGGCGTGCGATGATGCAGTCCATCGTCAAACGGACCTGGCCGGGCTTTGAGAAGATCGATCCGTTGCTCGAAAGACTTACGCCTGAACTCAGGCCTATGATCTGGCTCTTCGCAGCCGGGGGGTCGACCATCCTTCGCAAGATCGAGCGGATCAACTACGAGACCATCCTGTTCAGGCCCAAGATCAACCTCTTCGAGAAGCTCTCGCTGCTGCTTCTGTCCAGGAGAGCAGCCCGGAGATCCGTGGCATGACGACCCTATCTCAACTGGAATGCGACCAGGCAGCCATCGATCATTGCAGGGAAGTCACTCGAAGAGAGGCCCGGAACTTCTACTATGGTCTGCGTCTGCTTCCAGAGCCCCAGAGATCGTCCCTGTTCTGCATATACGCCTGGATGAGACAAGCGGATGATCTCGCGGATGACGAAGCGGGTCTGAGCGATCCTGAGGC
>DEYM01000072.1:20076-33305 GCA_002364555.1 Phycisphaerales bacterium UBA3158
AATCTTCCGTCGAATGATCCAATGTGGCGAGCCTTCCATGCGATCGTCAACCACTACCAGCTTGATGAGAAGCCCTTCGACGAGATGATCGATGGGCAGGTGGCCGATCTCCAATTCGTCCAGCCTCAGACGATGGGGCAACTCGTCGACTATTGTCGCCAGGTGGCCTCGAGCGTCGGCCAGGTCTGCATCAGCATCTGGGGATTCGACGATTCGTCTGCACCAGAACTGGCTGATCAGAGGGGATTGGCCTTCCAGCTGACCAATATCCTTCGGGATGTTCGAGAGGATCATGCCAACGGGCGGATCTATCTGCCGGTGGACATGCTCGAATCCTGTGAACTCGACGTTCCTTCCCTTCTCGACTGGGCCCATCCCGATCGATGCACGCTTCTGGTCAGGTCGCTGGTTGAAATAGCCGAGACCCACTATCGGCAATCGGCTCCATTGGATGCGATGATCACCAGTTCCTGTCGTCCGACCCTTCAGGCGATGACCGGCATCTATCACGGACTGCTTCGAAGAATCGCTCGAAATCCCGCCGCTATCTCAGGCAGTGAACGAGTGCGACTGGGCAGTCTCCGGAAACTGTCCATCGCACTCGCCGCCAAGGTGAAGGCGACGATCCAATGAGTCGTCGTGCACTGATCATCGGAGGAGGACTCGCCGGAATCTCCGCGGCGGTCAAGCTGGCTGATGCCGGCTGGCAGCCGACCATTCTCGAGACGAGAAAGAAGCTTGGCGGTCGTGCCACCAGTTTTCCCGATCAGAGAAGCGGCCAGTCACTGGACAACTGCCAGCACGTCCTCATGGGCTGCTGCACCGCGCTGCTGTCGCTCTACGAGCGACTGGATGTCTCGGACATGATCGAGTGGCACGAGCGGATCTTCTGGTGGCGTGAAGATGGCGGGATCGATCTTCTGGCACCTGGCCGTCTGCCCGCACCGTTCCACACGGCAGCGAGTTTCCTGCGCATGAAGCTGATGACTCCCCGTCAGAAGAAGGAAGTCAGACGTGCGATGCTGGCCATGCTCAGAGGCGGCCATCGGCTCCGGTCGCGATACAGCGGCCGCACCTTCGGGGATTTTCTCGAATCGACGGGCCAGTCTTCCGAGACCATCCGTCTGTTCTGGGACACCATCATCGTGAGTGCCTGCAATCTTCCATCGTCGGAAACGGCAGCCGTTCACGGCATGCAGGTATTTCAGGAGGCGTTCCTCCCGGGTCGATGGGCAGGCACGATGGGGCTTTCGACCGTTCCGTTGGCGGAACTCTACGACCCCGCCGAGAAGATACTCGTCGACTCCGGCGGAACACTGGAACTGGGCTGTTCCGTCCGGGAGATATGTCTGGAGGGGCGTCGGGCCGTGGGCGTCATGACGGGCGACTCCATGGAACGTGCAGACGCCGTCATCTCGACGGTTCCGCCCGACCGCCTGGCCAAGCTGCTTCCCGCATCCACACGATCGACCGATCGTCGTCTGAGGCATCTGGAATCCTTCGAATTCAGCCCCATACTCGGTGTGCATGTCCATTGGCCAGAGCCGGTCATGGATCTGCCCCATCTGGTGCTCGCCGGACAGCCTGTTCACTGGATCTTCAACAAGGGGGTCGATGACTCGGGTCGACAGCACCTGCACATGGTCATCAGCGCCGCCGACGACTGGATGGGCCTTGACGAGGAATCGATTCTCAAGCGTGTTCGGACCGTCACCGATCAGGCGCTTCCAAAGACTGCGAGACTGACGCCGTGCTCCGTTCGTGCCGTGAAGGAAAAGAGAGCGACCTTCTCGGCGACAGCTTCCATCGAGTCATGCCGTCCATCGGCTGGGCCAAGTCCAGTGGGCGTGGAAGGTGGAGATGTGGACTCGCTCTTCGTCGCCGGAGACTGGTGCGATACCGGTTGGCCAGCGACCATGGAAGGCGCCGTCCGAAGCGGCTACCTCGCCGCTTCCGCCGTCACAGGCGAAAGGCCGGGCATCGAGGAGGTTCCTCCCGGACGTCTGGCTCACTGGCTCGGTGTTGATCGCTGAGGTGAAAGATTGGCCTCCAGAAACGCATAGGTGTCTGCCGCCTCGTCGATTCTCATCGATGTCGGCTTGCCGGCTCCGTGCCCTGCTGAGCGTTCGACTCGAATCAGGACCGGCGCCTCGCCCTTGTGTGCATTCTGCAAAGCGGCCGCGAACTTGAACGAGTGCCCGGGTACGACTCGGTCGTCGGTGTCGGCGGTCGTGACCATGGTTGGCGGATAGCTGGTGCCCGACTCGAGGCGGTGATAGGGGGAATACTCCCAGATGGCCTTGAACTGCTCCGGATCCTTCGGATCACCGTATTCCTTCGTCCAGGCGTGGCCGATGGTGAACTCGGGGAATCGCACCATGTCCATGACGCCAACGGCGGGCAGGCAGGCGCCGAACAGGTCCGGCCGCTGTGTCATGCAGGCCCCGACGAGCAGGCCGCCGTTGCTTCCACCCTGTATGCCAAGGTTCTCCGGGCTCGTGTACTTGTTCTCTACCAGCCATTCCGCAGCGGCGATGAAGTCGTTGAAGACGTTCTGCTTTCGGGAGAAGGTCCCGGCATCATGCCAGGATTCGCCGAATTCGCCACCACCTCTGATGTTGGCGACCGCATAGACGTTGCCTCTTTCCATCCAGGTGATCCTGGTGGGTGAGAAGTAGGGGGTGAGTGGAATGTTGAAGCCGCCGTAGCCGTAGAGCAGCGTCGGATTGCTCCCATCACGGACAAGGCCCTTCTTGTAGCAGAGGAACATGGGAACGAGCGTCTCGTCGGCGCTTTGATACCACACCTGGTTGACCACGAAATCATCTGGATTGAAATCGACCTCCGCCTGGCGAAGAAGCGTCTGCTCGTTGGTCTTCAGATCGACCCGATAGATGCTGGGGGGAGTGGTGAAGCTGGAGAACGAGTAGAAGGTCTCGTCATCATCGTGGCGTCCACCGAATCCACTTGCCGTGCCAATTCCCGGCAGATCGATGCTGCCGATGAGTCTCCCATCGATGTCGTATCGCAAGGCCTTGCTCGAGGCGTTCTTCAGATACTGGGCGACGAAGCCGTTGCCGATGTGGGAGATTCCGCGAAGCGTGGACTCCTGTTCGGGGATGATCTCCCGGACGACCGTCGGATCGGCGATGTCGAAGCCCACGAGACGACCTCTCGGCGAATCCATGTTCGTGTTGAAGTAGAGGTATCCGGCGTCATTGCCGACGAACGACCAGGCATTGTCGAAGTTGTCTATCAGCGGAACGACCGTCCAGTCGTCCTTGGAAAGATCGACATAGGAAACCTTGTTCGGCTCTCCACCTCGCCAGGTCGAGATGATCAGATATCGTCCATCCTCGCTGACCGTTGGTGAGAAGCCCCAGGTCGGATTGTCGGAGTCTCGGTGGACCAGCACATCCTTGTCCTGGCTTGTTCCCGGGACGTGATACCAGAGCTCCTGGTTCTCATTGACTTCGATGAGTCCCTCGCCATCCTTGGGGGCTTCATATCGAGCATAGAAGAAGCCGCTGCCATCAGGCCGCCAGGCGGTGCCTGAGAACTTGCTCCATTCGACCGAGTCGGAAAGATCCGCTCCGGTCTCGAGGTCGCGTATCTTCCAGCTCTTCCAGTCCGATCCGGCCTTGGAAATCCCGTACGACATGTACTGGCCATCCTGGCTGAATCCGAGACCGCTGAGCGCGACGGTTCCGTCGTCCGACCATGTGTTTGGATCAAGGACAATCTCGGGTTCTGAATCGAGCGAATCCATGCCGTAGAGGACGTACTGGTTCTGCAGGCCGTCGTTGGCGTAGTAGTAGTACCGGTCATCGACCTTGAAGGGCGCTCGATACTTCTCGTAGTCCCACAGAGTCTCGATGCGATCCCTGATCTCGTTTCGCTGCGGGATCTCGTTCAGGTATCCGAAGGTCACCTCATTCTGGGCATCGACCCAGTCGGATACGCGATCGCTCGTGCGAACATCCTCCTCCAACCAACGATACGGATCGGCAACGGCCGTCCCGTGGTAGTCGTCCACGGTCGAGCCTCGCGGGGTATCCGGGTAGTCCAGATTCGATTGGGCCGGCTGAACAAGAAGAAAGCAGGTGAGGAGGATGAATGATGTCATTGATGACGCCTTCTGGTTGGAAATTGGTAGCGAATCAGCCCACGATATCGGGAAGATCGAACATCGACTCGGTCAATACGTCCCGACCATGTTCCGTGATCAGGACATCCGCTTCGTAATGGACACTCAGCGAACCATCCTCGGAGTGTATGGGCCACTGGCCTTGAGGATTGGTGATATCGGGCCCACCGGCATTGAGCATCGGCTCGACCGCGACCAGCAGCCCCGGCTCGAAGGTGCGGAAGGCATCGGGCCATTCACCGGGTCTGCGAGGAACGACATTCGATATGAACGGTGGTCCATGGAGACGACGGCCATATCCATGTCCGCCGAGTCCTCTGACCAGGGTGAAGCCTGCTGATTCAACATGTGATTCGACGGCCTTGGCCCAGTCGATCAGGGGCCTCCCCGGCTGCATCGCATCCAATCCGGCACGCAGTGATTCACGGCCAGCAATCATCAGGTTCATGGCCGTCTCGCTGACGGCTTCGATTCCGTAGCTCCAGGCGGCGTCCCCGATCCACCCCTTGTAGCTGACGCCGACGTCGACGGAGAGGATGTCGCCCGGTTCGATCGGCTTGGTGGACATGAGATGAGTTCCATGGACGACGCAGTCGTTGGGCGACAGGCAGGAGTGGCTGGGAAAGGGTGGGTGCCCCGGGATCCGGTATCTCAGAAAGGCACTCTTGCAGGACAACGACTCCAGCGTCTGACCGATGAACCGGTCGACATCTGAGAGAGTCTGTCCCGCCTTGAGGAATTCAACCAGCGCATGATGCACCAGGGACACCTTGTCCGCGGCCGCCGCGGCGGATTCGATATCTCTTTGTTTCTTGAGAAGCATCAACGGGTCTCCGGGCATGTCATTCGGATTCATCCTGACTGTCGAGCTCGGCGTCTCCAAGAAACTGGATGACTTCGCCACGACAGATGATCAGGGGAGGCGGTGGGGTGGCGAACGACCAGCCCAGCTCACGCTCATCGTGGCAATCGAAGATCTGCATGTCTGCCTGCATGCCCGACTCGATGCGGCCATGGCTCGATTCCAGACCAAGCACGCACGCGGCGTTCCGAGTCGCGGCCACGATGGCTTCGCTGGGGAGAAGACCTGCTCGTCTGCAGGCAAGCGAGATGCTCATCGGCATGCTTGGGCTGGGAGCCGATCCAGGGTTGTAGTTCGTCGCGATCGCGACGGCTCCTCCGGCATCTATCAAGGCTCTTCCGGGGGCATATCGCTGATCGAGACTGAATCCACTGGATGGAAGGATGACGCCGATCGTCGAGGAATCCCCCAGCAGCGTGATGTCTTCGGGCGTGATCGCCTCGAGATGATCGACGCTTCTGGCGCCCATCTCGATGGCTCGTCTGGTCATGCCAAGCGAATTGAATTGATCTGTGTGAACCCGGATGGGACATCCCATCTCGATGGCTGTGCTGAACAGCCTCGTTGTTTCATCGACGGACCAGGCGCCTTCCTCGCAGTAGGCATCGCAGCAGATTCCGGGAAACTCCTCGACGACAGCCGGCAGAGTCTCCTTGATGGTCTGATCGACGTAGTCGGGGACATCCGGGTCCTTGGCATGCGCACCGAGGAAGGTTCCCAGAATCGTCACCTCCTGCGATCTCGAGGCAGCATGGATGGCTCTGAGCATCTTGAGCTCATCGGCAGTCGTGAGTCCGTACCCCGACTTGACCTCCATGGCAGTCGTTCCGAATGTGACCATCTGTCCAAGACGTATGTTGAGCATCTCGACCAGACGTTCCAGCGAAGTCTCTCGCACGGCCCTCACAGTGGACATGATTCCGCCACCTTGCTTGAGGATCTCGAGATACTCGACACCGCGGAGTCCAGCCTCGAATTCATCCAGACGGCTGCCGGCCCAGCAGGCATGGGTATGACAGTCGACCCAGGTGGGAAGGACCGTTCTACCACCAAGATCGAGCACGGTGCCTTCTTCAAGCTCATCGGGAATGCCTTCGCCGACTTCGGAGATGGTCGAGCCATCGATGCGAACCCAGCCCTTCTCGATGATTCCCAGATCCTGCATGGCGGACCCACGCAACGGTCCTTCACCACCGGCGAGGGTTACCAGTCGAGCATTGATGAGATAGCGGATCGACATCGTCTCGAATCACCAGTCCTTCATCGGGATCTGCACATTCTGATCTCGTGCACAATCCTTGGCGATGTCATAGCCGGCATCGGCATGACGGAAGATACCCATCATCGGATCGTTGGTGAGCACTCTCTTCAATCGGGCTTCGGCTTCGGGCGTCCCATCGGCCACGATCACCTGACCGGCATGCTGACTGAATCCGATGCCGACGCCACCACCATGATGAAACGAGACCCAGCTGGCGCCGCTGGCGATGTTGACCGCGAAGTTCAGCAGAGGCCAGTCGCTGACGGCATCGGTGCCGTCGAGCATTCCCTCGGTTTCACGGTTCGGGGAGGCGACGGAACCACAGTCGAGATGATCTCGACCGATCACGATCGGTGCCTTCACCTTTCCATCTCTCACCAGTTGGTTGAAGAGCACGCCGGCCCGGTCGCGTTCGCCAAGACCGAACCAGCAGATGCGGCAGGGCAGCCCCTGGAAGGCGACGCGTTCCTCGGCAAGCTTGAGCCATCGATGCAGGCTTTCATCCTCGGGAAAGAGCTCCATCAGGGCACGGTCTGTGACGGCGATGTCCTCTGGATCTCCCGAGAGCGCCGCCCACCTGAAGGGGCCTCGACCGAGGCAGAACTGGGGACGGATGTAGGCGGGCACGAAACCGGGGAAGTCGAACGCTCTGGCATATCCATTGTCCAGAGCTCTTTGACGAATGTTGTTGCCGTAGTCGAAGGTCGTCGCGCCACGGTCCATCAGTTCGACCATCAGTTCGACATGCCTGGTCATCGAGTCGATGGAGGCGGCGACGGCTGCATCAGGATCCTCTCGTCGCAGGGTTTCCGCCTGCACACGATCCATGTTGTGCGGCCAGTAGCCTTCAAGGCAGTCATGGGCAGATGTCTGATCGGTGAGCGCATCGGGCGTGATGTCGCGCTCGACAAGCCTTTCCAGCATGTGCACGGCATTGCCAAGCCAGCCGATGGAGACGGCTTCGGCGGCGTCCCTGGCCTGCACGGCTCGATCGATGGCGGTATCGAGATCCTCGATGATCTCATCGAGATATCGATCATGGACGCGCTTCTCGAGGCGTTCGCGACAGAGATCGGCGATGAGGCATGTGCCCTCGTTCATCGTGACCGAAAGCGGCTGGGCGCCGCCCATGCCACCGCAACCTGCGGTGACGGCCAATCTACCCTTGAGTGTTCCACCGAAGTGCTGGCGGGCGCATTCCGCGAAGGTTTCATAGGTTCCCTGGAGTATGCCCTGGGTGCCGATGTAGATCCACGAGCCGGCCGTCATCTGGCCATACATGATCAGTCCCTTGGCGGCCAGATCGTCGAAGTGCTCCTGCGTCGCCCAATGGGGGACGAGGTTCGAATTGGCGATCATCACTCTCGGTGCATCGACATGCGTCTGGACGACACCGACGGGCTTGCCCGACTGGACGAGCAGAGTCTGGTCGGCATCAAGCTCCTGAAGAGACTTGATGATGGCGTCGAAGGCTTCCCATGAGCGTGCCGCCTGGCCTCGTCCGCCGTAGACGATGAGGTTCTCCGGAAGCTCCGCGACTTCCGGATCGAGGTTGTTCATGAGCATCCTCATCGCGGCCTCGGCCTGCCAGGTCTTGCATGAGAGCTCGGTGCCATGGGGTGCTTTTATCGTTCGTGTGGGACTGCTGGTCGACATCTGTGGATCCTCGGAAAATACTGTTTCACCATCGTAGTCACGCTGGGAGTTGAAGGTCGAATCAGCCCAGATCGCCACGCTGGATCATGTCGGCCAGCTTCTCGATGTCCGGACCGGGCGGGCGGTCGCCTGTCAATGGTGGAATCGCCGATCTGACCAGACGATGCACGTGCTCCACCTGATCACCGCTCAGGAGCGGACGATGATGCTCGAGCCCCTCACTCATGATCAACAGCTCGATGGCGATGACATCCCGGCAGAGCCGCAGGCTTGCTGCAAGCTGATGGGCGGAGGTCGCTCCCATGGAGTTGTAGTCCTCGATGCCAGCGGACGTGGGGATGTTGGCGACACTGGCCGGTGTTGCCAGCGTCTGCATCTCGTTGCAGCAGGCGGCAGCCGTGTACTGGGCGATCATCAATCCACTATGAAGACCCGGGGATGGGCTCATGTAGACGGGGACCTTGTTCACACCATCATGTCCTGAAAGTATCCAGTAGACGCGTCTTTCGGCGATCCCTGCCACATGACACAAGGCGATGCACAGGGTGTCCATGGCGATCGCCAGGGGCATCCCGTGGAAGTTCGCCCCGCTGAGGATGTCTCCACCTTCGAATACGAGAGGATTGTCCGTGACGGCGCCCAGTTCGTCGTTGATGACCCCTCTGGCGTATTCGACGGCATCGAAGGCGGCACCCAGTACCTGAGGTGTGGCTCGAAGACAGTAGGGATCCTGCACGCGAGGATCGTCATCCGCGTGACTGGGAAGGATCGTGCTTCCATCGAGTGCTTCTCGCAGCCTCTTGGCAACCTGTCGCTGACCATTCTGGTTGCGGGCCTGATGGATACGTTCATCAAGTGGAGTGGCCGAACCCAGGCAGGCATCGATGGCCATCGCGGCACTGGTGATCGCCGTATCGAGGACCCGGTCGACACTCCTGAGCATGAGGGCCGCAAAGGCGGCCATCATGTGCGTGCCATTGATGAGCGCGAGACCTTCCTTGGCAGCCAGTGTCACGGGGGAGAGCCCGGCCGCCTTGAGTGCCTCGGCACCGGAAACCACCGTGTCGCCCGCCCCCTGTCTGGCGGAGCCTTCGCCGACCAGGACCAGGCACAGATGTGACAGCGGAGCCAGATCGCCCGAGGCACCGACTGATCCTCTCGAGGGAACCACCGGGACGATGTCGGCGTTGAGCAGATCGATGAGCCCCTTGATCACGACGGTACGGACTCCGGAATGACCACGGGTCAAGCTGGCGGCGAGCAGCAGAAGCATGCCTCGCACGACTTCCCTGGGGAGATGATCACCTACACCGGCGGCATGGGATCGAAGAAGATTGAGCTGTATGCCAGCGACATCGTTCGCATCGATCTTGTGGCGGGAAAGCGAGCCGAATCCGGTGTTGATTCCATAGACAGGATCGGGTCCACCGGCGACGTTATCGATGATCGAACGAGCGGATTCAATGGTCATGGCCGCCTCTTCGCAGAGGTAGACCTTCATCCCATGGTGGGCGACGGCATCGACATCGGCAATGGTGAGAGTGCTTCCATCAAGGCACAACGAGCTGTCATTTGAATTATTCACGGACAAGAGGATACAGGTCGACTTGATTAGTCGCAGGCTGGCCGTTCCAATGGTGAAAACATTTTCGGCAGCCAACCGGGAACTGGAGGATTTGGTGTGCATTCGACGTGTTTTTGATCGTCTGGAGAGTCTGGATAGGCCCGGCGATCCCCCCGTTCCGGGTGCCGAGGTATCGATGCTCCAGGCCACTCGAGACTGGATCATCTTTCTTCTGGCCGTCACGCTCTCCGGATTGGCACTCCTGTCAATCGAGCAGATGCTTCTTTCCCCAAGGGGCGGCTTCGGCCCGACCATTCTCCAAGCCAACAACGTGACCGCTGCGATTGTCTCGATGGCCATGGCCCTGATCGTGGTATTCCTCATCGGAGCGTCGGCTGGTCGCCTGCTCCGCTCCGCCAACAAGGGGCTCGTGGTCGTGGGCTTCGGTCTCGCCTGGCTTGCCTGGCGTCTGGAGGGGGTCGAGTTCATCGCCTTTGCGGGGAGCATGAAATGGGTGGCCATCGAGAGCATGGCCTGGACGCTCGTGGTCCTTCTGATGACGACCGGAATCTATCTGGTCTCAGGCCCGCTGCGATTCGTCCAGCCAAGGGAAGGTTCGAAGATCAACGACAACTGGGCTACCAGCTCATCGGCGGGCATGTTCATGCTCAGCGGGCTTGCGGTTCTTCCCGTCGTGTGGCTCTTTGCCCAGTCTCCATTGCGAGGGCAGGCCGTCGCGTCCGTGATTGCCGGTGGAATTGCCGTGGGTATGATCGGTAGGATGCTCGCTCCTCACGCCCAGCCGTTGCTGCTGGTCGTGGCACCCGTATTGATCGGGGCCTTGTCACAATGGGCCTTGGGCTTCATGATCCCATCCAACGAATTGGCCACCATGTACATGCAGGGGAATCTTCCACATCTGCTCATCCCTGTTCCGATCGACTGGGTCGCCGGCTCGATGATCGGAGTTCCCTGGGGCATCTACTTCGGCAATTCCTTTCTCCAGCATGACGACGAGCATCTTGGCCAGACAGCCTAGATGTTCGAACCCATGACAAACCGCCACTTCTGATCATCCGATCCGGAACATTACTCCCGAGATATGAACACATGATTCCATCAGCGATACATCCCCAGACGATCGTCCTCGACAGACTCGAGCGTCCATCATGAGTCCGATGGTCACAAGCAAGTATCCCGTTGGCTACTGGGCGGGGGTGCTTGGGACAGGCATGTTCCTGCTGGGCATCTTCGGTGGGACCTACGGGTGGACGACCATCGAGATCGGCGAGGAGTTGGCCAACATCTCGGAGGACCTGCATGATCACAGATTCGGAATCGCCGTCGGTGGTGTCGTCAAGACGTTCTCCATAGGCATGCTCAATCTGGCCGGTGTCGAAACGGCCGAATCCGCCAAGGCGATCATGGATTCATTGCCAACGCCACGTTTCCTGGAAATCATGGGATACATCAGGATCGGGCTCTCGACCGCGGCGATGATCATAGGAATCTGCCTGGCTGCACGAAAGTCCTGGGCCATCATCGGAGCAGCCGTGTGGGCCATCCTCTCGATCGGCTGGTTCCTATGGGCGACCTTCGAGGCCTGGTCCGTGTTCAATCAGAACATAGATGCGCCGCTGTATGGGGATCACACACCCATCTACGTCGCGGATCTCACACTGAATCTGGTGTGGCCAGTCATTCTCTGTGTATGGCTCCTGCCGGCCTGGGTACGTGGATCGGGCAGATCATGGAAGACCGCACTCGATGAGATCAAGCAGGATCAAAGGGAGATCAGGCGTGATCTCAAGGAGATCGATAAGGATCTCTCCTCCTGAAGCATCGTTTCATGCTCCACGGATATCATCTGGTGCATGCCATCAGGCGACTACAAGAACCATCAAACATCTGGCGGCTTGTCCACCAGGGAGACCAAGTCCATGTCACTGATCGTCACCGGAACCATCGGTATCGACAACGTCGAAACACCAACTGGATCGGCTGAGGGCATCCTCGGTGGATCATGCGCCTATTTCGCCGCCTCCGCCTCGTGCTACACGCCGACTCGAATCGTGGCAGCCGTCGGCGATGACTGGCCGGCCGATCATCGTTCGATGCTCGAATCCTTTCCTGGAATCGATCTGGTGGGCCTGGAGACGCGAGCTGGCTCGAGCACGTTCCGGTGGGGCGGCAAGTATCTGGACAACATGAACGACCGCGAGACCCTCTTCACGGAGCTTGGCGTCCTCGAGGAGGCTCCTCCGGCGATTCCCAGCTCCTTCCAGGACTCCGAGGTCGTCTTCCTGGCCAATACGCATCCCGGCGTCCAGCGTGGCTTCCTCGAGAGCCTGCCGAATCGGAAGTTCACGGTCGCGGACACCATGGATCTCTGGATCAACATCGCCCGTGATGATCTGGTCGGGCTTCTCGGCGAGATCGACGGCATCATCATCAATGATTCGGAAGCATTGCTGCTCACCGGACATCGAAATCCATTCACCGCCGCCAAGGCCATCATGGACATGGGTCCAAAGGTCGTCATCATCAAGAAGGGCGAGCATGGCGCCGTCCTGGTCACGCCCGAGGGCGTGGCGGTCATTCCGGCCTATCCGGCCGATGAGACGATGGTGATCGATCCGACCGGTTGCGGCGATTCCTTCGCCGGCGGCTTCATGGGACACATCGCATCGCGTGGAAGCTGGGAATTCAGCGATCTGCAGGCCGCCATGGCATGGGGGACCGTCAGTGCCAGCTTCACGCTGGGTGCGTTCGCCCTCGAGGGACTCCAGGGTCTGACCATGGAAGGACTCGAGAAGCGGATGGCCAGGTATCAGGCTGCGGCACGCGTTGGAAACGTCGCCACCATTCAGGCCTAGTCTTCAAGGATTACATCATGGCCGCAGAAGACTCGACCAGGAATCCCAGACGAAGCATCACCATCATGCTGTTGGCCATTTTCTTCATTTCGACAATGGCGTCAGTGGGTTGTCTTATTGCCGCTCGCTTTGCTGAGAAGAACGACCATCCCAAGGGCAATATCTTCGATTTGATGTCAGGGAACATGCCGCTGGATCTCGATGTTCCATTCCTGTACATGCTGACCTTGGCCGCGATGTTCTCTGCCGGTGTATCAGGTCTTGTGATCATAATTCTCGAGTCAACGGCCATGGCTCGCGGTAGAAACAAGATTGGATCCATTGCCTTGATCTCCCTGCCTTTGGCATGTGCCGCCGCGATGTATTTCTATCTCAGATCCTGAGTACCAAAGACACAGCCCTCTGGCCACATGGCCAGAAGACTGTGTGTGATTCCTGATGCTTCAGAGTCAGATCAGGACGTGACTGCTACCAGACTGGCGGCCCTTGCCGAGTTCACGGCCGTGATCCTGAGACTGTCGAACAGAGAGGCCAGGACAATGCAGATCGCTCCATTGCTGACACCACCAAGTATCACGGCCATGCCACGAATGAGCGTGTCGTCGGTGCTGTTTCCATATTCGTCGACTGCTGACGAACTGTCCCCGAAAAACACCGCCGTGCCCAGTATTGCGCACACTGCGAAACCGAGAACCCCGTAGGCGCGAATCAGTTTCGCCAACAAGGTCAGGAACCGCGTCTGCTTCTCGACCATTTCGGGGCTTAAATTCAACTTTGAGACGTTCTTCATGACTGGTACTCCTGTCTGGATATGTAGTACGGGACTACCAGTACTGCGTTGTCGGATCGAGGATCTAACAGCT
>DEYM01000161.1 GCA_002364555.1 Phycisphaerales bacterium UBA3158
GCCACCTGGAACGCAAGCGTTTCCATGGATCTCGACAGATCGACACTGACCACGGCTGCATCAAGATGGAGTCGTATGGGCGCGAAGTTCAGAATTCCGTGTACGCCTGCCGCCACCAGACGTTCGGCGACAGACTGGGCAGCACTGTCGGGTACTGCTACCAGCGCCAGCTGGATGTCCTCACTGCTGATGTAGTCCTCCAGTGTCTCCATTGGATGCACCGGAATGCCGTCGAGCACCTCGCCGGTGACGGTTTCATCCTCATCGAAGGCTGCCAGTATGTGGAAGCCTCTCTGCGAGAACTGGGGATAGGCCAGCAGGGCTCGTCCGATGTTTCCAGCGCCCACGACGATCGCTCTCCAGTTGTGGTTGAGGCCGAGAACCTCTCTCAGTGTGGAGACGAGATTGACGGCGTGGTATCCGATGCCGGACCTGCCGATCTGTCCGAAATGGCCGAGATCCTTTCGAACCTGCGTCGCCGCGATATCGAGTTTCTCGCCCAGCTTTCGGGAACTGATGGTCAAGGAACCCGCTTCGATCAGCCGCTCGACTTCACGAAGGTACAAGCTCAATCGCTTGACGGTGGGGCGTGGTATTTCATTTCGTTCGATCATGACTCCTGAAGTATAGAGGGATGGGAGAAATGGAAATACGACGTGCATGAATGAACAGTTATCATGGATCACATGCATATAAGAGACATTCTGGAGCGAGATAAGACCACGATCAGCTTCGAGTTCTTTCCACCAAGTTCGGATTCCGCCTGTGAAGCGCTTTCGGAACGATTGGAGGCATTTGAACAGTTGTCTCCATCATTCGTCTCCGTGACCTACGGTGCGGGAGGCTCGACCAGACAGCGAACCCACGATCTGGTCATTTCATTGAAATCACGAGAGACACTCGATCCCGTTCCGCACCTGACCTGTGTGATGCAGGGCGTCACAGAGCTCGATGAGATACTGGAACGCTATGCCGAAAGCGGCATCAGCAACCTTCTGGTGATCCGGGGCGACAAGCCGATCGATTCCAGTGACTACGACCCGTCCAGTGAAGACTTCCAACATGCCGCGGATCTCGTGAAGCATGTCAAGACGTTCAATGATCGTGGATCCGCGTTGGACAAACGCGGGTTTGGGATCGGCGTGGCTGGATTTCCGGAAGGCCATCCGGAGACGCCCAACAGACTTCGTCAGATGGCGCATCTCAAGGCCAAGGTCGATGCAGGTGCGGACTGGATCACCACCCAGATGTTCTTCGACAATCACGTGTTCTTCGACTGGTGCGAACAGTGTGAACTCAATGACGTGACGATTCCGAAGATTGCCGGGATCATGCCCATCACCAGCATCAAGAACATGAGGAGGATGGCTGACCTGGCCGCTGGAACGAATTTCCCGGCCAAACTCCAAAGACGTCTTCACAAACATCAGGATGATCCGGAAGCTGTCGAACAGATCGGTGTTCATTGGGCCTCGGAACAATGCAATGATCTGCTGGACAACGATGTCCGTGGAATTCACTTCTACACCCTGAATCGCTCCGATGCGACACTCCGCATCTTCAAGGCCCTCGGGACCCACTCCAGCGAACTTCTTCGCAGTACGGGCGTTTGACGCTGTCAGGCAGCTATTCGCCGGGGAGTTCCTGCTCTGGTAAGATCGCGGAATGGATCACACACGGAATCTGTTCATCTTGTTTTTCCTGGCAATCTGCTGCCTGGTGGCCCCCGATATCGCATTGGCGACGATGCCGAGCGTAGGCACACCACCGGCACCAGCCAACAACATCTCTCCACCAGCACCCTTCATTGGTCTTCTGATCACGTTCGTCTGCATTGCGATCGTGATTCTGGTCAATCTCATTCCATCGGGGCGCAAGGATGTCAAGTGACAGGTCTCTTCCAGATGGATCGGCCACCGCTGGACAGACACTCGTGGCACGCAAGCCGCTTGGTCTGATCTGTCTGAATGCGGTCCTCGTACTCGTATTGGCAGCCGTTTCCCTTGGGCCGAATGCCATAGGTCAGTTTCAGCCCAACAGCACGACACTCGCGGTCTCCGCTGCGAGTGGCCTCTCGAAAGAGCAGCTTCTCTGGATGTTCAATCCTCAATCCATGGAAATGGTCGTCGTGGGGTGGGATCGAACAGGCAAGTCGATGGTTCCTCTGGATTTCAGAAATGTGGCGGAAGATGTGCTGCTTCTCAAGCGTTCACGTTGAAGGGATTCTGAAATGAACTATCTCAAGTCACAGTCCAGATCCCTGCTGACCCTTTCCGCTCTCTTGCTGGGGATCCTGATCCTGGTTCAACTGGGTGGGTATCAACAACCTGTCGTGCATGGAGACATGATCACCGAAGGTGGTGGTTTCACCATGCTCACGATGGGTGGACGTTCGGCATCACGGGACAAGGACTCTCAATCCCTGATTCTGCTGGATAATCGTGGTGGCTGGATGATCGCCTATGAACTCACTGGATCCAAGCCGAATCGAAGCATCGAGCTGCTGGATGGTGGTCCGATGGAACGGCTATTCGAGCGGGGTCGATTCCTTCCGACATCTCCCGCTGGCCCCTGAAACAATCTTCCGGCCCATTACACCTGACATCAATCCCGATGCAGGCGTACACTGGCCATCATGGCCGATCACCCCATAGACGCCATCATGCTCGAGAATCGAGCGGCGTCCTTTACACGCCGCTCGATCAAGGAATCCGCCAAGAAGCAAGGGCTTCGATTGGCGCTTTCCATGGTTGATCTGACCACTCTCGAAGGATCGGACTCGCCCGAGAAGGTGCGTTCACTCTGCCGAAAGGCGATCAGGCCCTGGGAGGGTGAAATCGATACGCCGCTCCCCTCGGTAGCCGCCGTCTGCGTGTATCCAAATCTCGTGCCGGTAGCCAAGGAGATACTCGATGGCACCGGTGTTCACATCGCATCGGTTGCCACGGGCTTTCCCAGTGGCCAGTTCCCGATCGGCGTGCGGCTGCGAGATGCCGCGGAAGCCGTTGCGGCCGGCGCAGATGAGATCGACATGGTCATCAATCGAGGCGCTTTCCTCGCTGGTCGGGAGGCGGAGGTCGCCGAAGAGATCCGCGAGGTACGGTCGACCGTCCATCCCGCTCATCTGAAGATCATTCTCGAGACCGGCGAACTGGGCAACTACGACGCCATTCGACGAGCGAGCGATCTGGCGATGGAAGCCGCCGCCTCGGTCGGACCCATTCGTGATGGCGAAGTCTTCATAAAGACGTCCACCGGCAAGATATCCCCAGCAGCAACCATGCCATCGGTGCTTGTCATGCTGGAAGCCATCAGGGACCACTGGTTTGCCACGGGTGTTCGTATTGGAATGAAGCCCGCAGGCGGCATACGCCAGGCCAAGTCGGCGCTGCATCAACTCGCCATGGTCAAGGAGACGCTTGGTGATGCATGGTTGACGCCCCGTCTTTTTCGTTTCGGTGCATCAAGCCTTGCCAACGATCTGCTACGACAACTGATTCGAATCGAAAAAGGTTGTTACATGGCAGAGCATGATTTTTCAGAAGCCTGATTCGGAGCCCATTCGTGACAGATGCAATGTCCAGCAAATCGGTCGATATTCAAAGTGCTCGTGCTCAAGAGAGTGCCTGGGACTATGCACCGGCACCGGAAAGCACGCCTGTGGTGATTGAGGATCGATATGACCTGTTCATCAATGGACAGTTTCAATCACCACGATCACGTCGGTGGTTCAAGACGATTTCACCATCCACCGGTGAACCGTTGGCAAGAATCGCTACCGCCAATGAGGCTGATGTGGATGATGCCGTGTCGGCAGCCCGTGATGCCCTGCCGGGGTGGTCGAGACTCAGTGGGCAGGAACGTGCCAAGTATCTGTTCAGGATTGCCAGGCGAATACAGGAGCGGGCACGTGAACTGTCCGTCCTGGAGACGATGGATGGCGGCAAGCCGATCAAGGAATCCCGGGATATCGATATTCCCCTCGCAGCTCGACACTTCTTCTATCACGCCGGTTGGGCTGACAAGCTTCGCTGGGCCTTTGCGGGAGCGGATGCACGACCTGTTGGAGTCTGCGGTCAGATCATTCCCTGGAATTTCCCTCTGCTCATGGCTGCATGGAAGATCGCTCCTGCACTTGCATGCGGAAACACCTGTGTTCTCAAGCCCGCTGAAACAACGTCGCTGACTGCCCTGAGGCTTGCTGAAATCTTCCAGGAGGCCGGGCTCCCGCCCGGTGTGGTCAACATCGTCACGGGAGCTGGAAAGACCGGACAGCATCTGGCAGCCAATCAGGGAATAGACAAGCTCGCCTTCACCGGCTCCACCGACGTCGGGCGTGCCATCGCCAAGGTCGCATCCGTTGGTGATCGGAACCTGACTCTCGAGTTGGGAGGAAAAAGTCCTCACATCATCTTCGCCGATGCCGCCCTTGATCAGGCCATTGAGGGCGTTGTCGCCGGCATCTGGTTCAATCAGGGACATGTCTGCTGTGCCGGCTCCAGACTTTTCGTGGAGGAATCGATCAAGGATGAGGTCATCAGGCGACTGGAACACCGCATGCAGTCGTTGCGTGTGGGTGATCCACTGGACAAGAACACCGATATCGGTGCGATCAACAATCCAGATCAGCTGGAGAAGATTCAGGCCTATGTGGAGACGGGTCAATCAGAGGGTGGACGGCTTCACGAGATGTCGGACCAGTCTCTTCCGAAAAAGGGCTATTGGCATCGCCCGTGTTTTCTGACGGGTATCCAGCCAAGCCATGTGATAGCTCGTGAAGAGATCTTTGGGCCGGTCCTTGCCGTGATGACCTTTCGAACTCCAGAAGAAGCCATAAAGCGGGCGAACAACACCCCGTATGGTCTTGCTGCGGGTGTCTGGACCAACAAGGGAGCCCGCATCTTCGAAATGGCCAAGAGACTCGAAGCTGGCGTCATCTGGTGCAATACCTACAACCAGTTCGATGCCGCCTCGCCATTTGGGGGTATCAAGGAATCGGGGTTCGGCCGAGAGGGTGGCCGACATGGATTGCGAGCCTATGTTCGACTTTGAAGTCATTCATGTCCGTCCGGAGAAGTTTCATGTCACAACGTGTTGATGTATCAAAGACCTGGAAGCTGTATATCGGTGGTCGATTCGTTCGAAGCGAGTCGGGCCAGTCCCTGCCCGTGAAGCACAAGCGTCACGGCACGACGGTTCATCTCTGCAAGGCCTCCAGAAAAGATCTTCGAGATGCCGTTGAAGCGGCGACCGGGGCACGCAAGACATGGGGTACGGCCTCGGGTTATCTCCGAGGGCAGATTCTCTATCGAATGGCCGAGATGCTGGAATGCCGACGTGCCGAGATGGCTGAAGCATTGGCTGCGACAGGATCGGCCACTCCGAAGAAGCGTCTCGAGGAAGTCGATGCATCGATTGATCGACTCGTTGGTTTCGCTGGATGGGCGGACAAGATCGAACAGATACTGGGCGGGCAGAATGCCGTACCGGGCCCCTACTACAACATCACTGTTCCGGAACCCACCGGCGTCGTCGGCATACTGTCCCCGGATAAACCGGTGCTACTGGCGAGTGTCTCGATGCTGGCCGCCCCGCTCTGTGTGGGCAATACCACCATCCTGCTGGCACCTGAATCAAACCCTCTTCCGACGGCCCTGCTGGCGGAAATCGTGGCCACATCGGATGTCCCTTCAGGAGCCGTGAACATACTGACCGGATCTCGGGACGAACTCATCGGCCACATGGCTGATCACAGGGCGATCAATGCCATCTCGGCGGTGAATCTGAGTGATGACATGCTTCAGCAGCTTCGTGAACGATCCGCTGCAAGTATCAAACGCGTCAGACACGAACGTCTGTCTCAACCGGCCTGGTCAAAGCACGAGGAACGATGTTCACCATGGTGTGTGGAACCCTTCCTTGAGATGAAGACGATGTGGCACCCCTCCGCCTGCTAGAGATGCGGGACTTCCACGAGCATTGGCTTCTGCGGACGGGTTCCTGAGCCGAGATCTCCGCGAATCACCGGGATCATCAGAGGCTGTCCATTGACGAGTCTCATGGGGAATGTATCCACAACACGTTCCACGCCCGGGGACCGTATGCCCGATTCCGCATCAACCGCACGGTGATCGAATACACCGATTGTGACCGTGCTCATCTGCTTGATTTCATCATGATGAAACCAGGCCTGATGTCCTGCAGTTCGAAGTGAACGAGCATAGTCCTCGGAGATTTGGCGGCGACGTTCAGAAGACAGATCCCCACTTTCAAAGTCACCCCAAACGGCAACTTCAACCGTGTACAGGGTTCTGGCTTCTGGATACTTGAGTCTCAGAGACAGCAATTCGATTGGATCGATCGTGGCCGGATCCCTTGGTGGTACCACCTCGGTCAGAATGGGCGTCTCGAAGATCTTCCGTCCCTGGATCCGGACATTGCGAAGCTTCGTCGTGGCATCGCGAACATTCGGATCATCCCAACCCTCGAAGTCTCCATAGAGAACCATGGATTGATCCGATTCGCTATGGAGAGACAGTTCTTCACTGATTCCCGGAAGTAGCAAGCCGAGCTTTCGGATGTATTCATTGCCCTGGGCCCGATGAGCCTCGCTTGTGAAAGTGGCTACGGAGATCCCATAGCGTGGGGCCGTCGGCTTGGTGCCAAGAACCGCCGCCTGTCGCATGACTTCTTCCTTCGTTCCGGATCCACCGGAAGAAAGCAGGCCTTCGACAGCATCCCAATCCTCACCAAAGTCCACCTCATCAGATTGTTCCTTCTGCCCCAATTCAAGTCGAGGTGAACGAACCTGGGATGGCACCTTCTTCTTGTTGGAAGCTGGCTGACAAGCCATTCCTCCAACAAGGAATGAGGCGGTTAAAACAGCAAAAATCAGGGGTCTGGATTGCATGTCTATATTCTCTCAAATACTCAGCGGCCTTCATGGGTATTTAACCGCATATCTGGGCACATCGCCAACCTCAAACCATTGTCAAATAGATGTTTAAGTCAAGTTGGCATGAATTTGGAAAGTTCAAGGAGTTGGACCTTAGAAGACGATGAACTGGTCGGTGACGGACTTGGTGCTCTGTCACATGGTGGATTCTGCCATCTACTCATGGATTTGGACATGACTAGAGGCAATTCCAGGGAAGAATGATTTGAGGAAACCGGCTAATCAAGGTCGGGGGGTTTCGTATGGCTCAAGACCATGCAACCTCGCAAGGAGCATTGAGATGCTTGATATCGCATCCATTGGAAATGGCCTGGTGGGGCCTGGTAGGGAATTTGGTGGTCCAAGGGCAATCCGTCCAACGACTGAATCTTCCCCTTCAAGAGCAAATGAAGCCTCACGGCTTTCGGCTGGAGCCCCCGCTCGACCACAGGTCGATCGGGTCGAGGTTTCTGAACATGCCGATCTCATGGCTCGTCTCAGCGAGGTCCCTGAGGTCAGATGGGATCGAATAGAGGCTGCCAAAGCCGCTATTCAGCAGGATGGCTACATAGACCGCCATCTGGATGATGCCATCGGAGAGCTTCTTTCGGATCTTTGATCCCAGTTGATGGCTTGATGAGCCATTCAGAGAAGTCATCCCAAGGCCTGAGTAGATATGCTTCATGGCTCTGATGGACACTGTTCTCAAATTCTGGTTCAGGCGTTTCCTGCAAACCATGGCAGCATCTGTCTGCATGACGGCCATGCTTGGATGCCCGCCCAAGTCGCTTGTGCCCGGAAAGCTGCCGACCGGATCCATTGAACAATATCCGTACAAGCCTGTGGAACTCTCGATTCACCCCTTGAGTCGATATTGGACCTCTCCTTCGGGCGAGAAGGAAATCGAGGCGAGAATCGAATTCCTGGACCGGGATGGCTATCCCACTCGAGGTATTGGTCGACTTGAGCTGAGCCTGAAGGATCTGGATGGAAGAGATGTGGAATCATGGATTCTTCCTCTCTCCAACTTCGAGACCAACAAATCCCACTTTGACCGGATAACACGAACCTATCTTGTCCGACTCAGTCTGCCCAATCAGGATGTGCCGTCCAAAGCCAGGCTGACTGTCGATCTGATCGGACCTGATGGCAAGACGCTTCGAGCATCTGAGACACTCAAGGAGTCTGACCACTCAGCGTCCTTGGAATCAGAACAACCTGGGCTATCGACATCCAATTGATGGCCAGGCCTTGATGAATGCTCGATCAGTTTGAAAAGACTATTCGATGACCTCGACGACGCTGTATTGATCCAGATTCAAAACAGCGATTTCACCATCATCAAGCCGTATCTCAAGACGATCCAACCAGAGTTGGTCATCCTTGGCATGCGCAAACCAGGAACCTGTCTTGGACTGTCGGGACCTTTGAATGAGCCCCTCGACAGAATTGGTCCAGGTTCGATCCCTCAGAGGGGTTTGCTGGGTCACGCGAACTCTGGTTCCGGGTACATGGATGTTGGTCAGAAATGCCATTGCTGAATCCTAACAGGGAGAACTAGTGGGAAACCACAGGCCCATGACAGAGTGGGGATTCTGGCTCGAATCCATCACCGAGTGGCTCTGCACCAACTGAAACAATTGTTCGTGGCCGAGGGGAGATCGACGATAGATAAACATTCAGAGTCTCGCAGTCGACTTTTTCGATTTCTGAGAGCCGATCATCAATCGTGCGGGCCCTCCCTATGGCATAAAAATCACCAACGAGAGAGGCGGCTCGCGCTGGCATCCGCTCCCCACCAAAGACCGTACTGCCTCTCATACCGACCTTGGCACGTGCCAATTCCTCCGGTTCGACACCCTCATGAAGTCGATCGATTTCCTGCTCGCAGACAGCCAATGTCTCTGCTGCTCTCTCTGGAGTTGTTCCCGCGTAGAGCGAGATCACACCTTCGGCCTTTCGAGCTCGATATCCGGCATTCACGCTGTAGCAGAGGGATCGCCTTTGACGAACCTCCGTAAAGAGCCTGCCACTTGTCGAACCCCCAAGAATTCGTGTTGCCAGTCGTTCCAACGCCGTATTTGAATCGTCAGCAGCAGGTGCCTGCCAGGCCATACCTATATGTACCTGAGAGGACTCCCTTTCAACATGTCCCCGGCCACCCTGACGTTCATCAGTCCGAATTGGTGCCTCTCGGGAACCAGACCATCCTTTGAGATGCTTCTCCAGAGTCTGAATGACCAGATCCGCATCAAATTTGCCTGCCAGACCGAGAATACTGCCTTGAGGTACGAAACCAGTACTCCATGCCTCTCTCAATTCCTCCTCGGTAACCGATTCGATCACATCGACATGGCCATATCCGGTCCGATTGAATGGTTCGGGATTGTGCCTGCGTCTGACATGAAGCATGACTTCCTGTTGAGCATCGTCTTCAAGTGATTCAATTGCTTGCATGGAAAGACTTTGGCAAGCTGAAATTGACTCCTGGGGCAAATTTGGTCGGCGAATCACATCCGACAGAAGTTCCAACGACATTTCCAGATGTTGTCCCAGAACAGATCCGACCAACCATGCATGTGATTCGGACACTCCGCAGTTTCGCTCAAGACCGATTCGATCCATGTCTTCACTGAGTTGACGACTGTCTCGCGATCCCGCGCCTCTGAGAAGTAATTCCGACAAAACCGTACTGACACCTGTTCTATGAGGGTTTTCATGGGCTGTTCCAGAAGGAACCAACCAGTGAATCGAGCATGATGCAACGGAATCAACTGGCTCAAGAAGAACAGTCAGACCGCAGTCGAGCGTGTGTGTTTGAATCATGACGAACTCCAATCGACAGCATGTATTGCAGTGCGAGAATAACGAATTGAAACCAGTTAACGCATCTTAGATCGAGTTGATCAACGCTTTCTTGTACCCAAAAAGGTGTTGATTGAATAATAAAATGTGTAAAGAGTCTTTCATGCGCAGCCCGATACGGGTACAACACTCGGATAGCGTTCCGTCCAAGGGCCAAGTTGCGCCCACATTACTCCGACAATGTCGCGGACTTTAGGAGGTCACCAACATGGCCAAGAAACGCGCCACGAAGAAGAAGGCCACTCGAAAAAAGGCCACTCGTAAGAAGGTCACTCGCAAGAAGGCC
>DEYM01000015.1 GCA_002364555.1 Phycisphaerales bacterium UBA3158
GCCATCAGCAGGCGGAGCCAGACCATGACAGACAGTACAGAAACCAGCATCGACTTCGATATCAAGGTCGAGGACGCGGGCCCGGCTCGCAAGCGAATTTCCGTCAATGTCCCCAGTGACGCCATTGATCAGCAGATGACCGCTTCCCTGGGCACACTTCAAGCCCAGGCTCAGCTACCCGGATTCCGAAAGGGCAAGGCGCCTCGCCATCTGCTCCAGCGTCGATTTGGTTCGGCCATGCAGGAGGAGACCGTGCAGAAGCTGGTTCGCGAGTCCTACGAGAAGGCCGTCTCGGACAACAAGCTTGCTGTCCTGGGAGATGCGGAGGTCATCGGAGGAGAGGAAAGCCTCAAGCTTGACGAAGGCAAACCCTTCACCTTCGAACTCGAGGTCGAGATCGTTCCCGAGTTCGAATTCCCCGACTTTGAAAAGATCGAGATACTCCGACCCCAGCTCGAGGTCGGTGACGATCTCATTCAGGCAGAGATCGACAGGCAATGTCTCCGTGCAGGAAACGCCGAACGAATCGAAGGTGATTTCCAGCCGCTTGACCGCATGCTCGGCAGCATCATCGTCATGGGCGATGGCGAAGAAGAGCCCCTGTTCACTCATGACCAGGCACTGGTCGTTCTCCCCGAGTCGGGCGAGAAGGGACAGGTCCTGGGACTCCTCATCGAGGACATGAACGAGAACTTCAAGGGAACCAAGGTCGGTGACGAAGTCACGATCGAGGCGACCGGCCCGGATGCCCACGAGCAGGAGAACTTCCGAGGCAAGAAGCTGACCATCAAGTTCACCATCCACCTCTGCGAACGAATCTCCCCGGCCACCACCGCCGAACTCATCGAGCAGTTCAGCCTTGGAACGGAAGACGTCCTCCGCGAACAGATCGTGATGGCCCTTGAGCAGCGAAGAGACGAGGAGCAAGCCTCGATCCTTCGTCGCCAAGGCATGGAGAAGATCACGGAAGCCGTCGATTTCGAGCTTCCCGAACGTGCCTCCGGCATTCAGATGCAGCGAGAACTGGATCGAATGAGACATGAAATGAGCTCATCGGGCGACTTGTCACCTGATGAGATCGAGATCAAGCTTGCAGAGGCCCGCGAGGACACCGAGGCAGGCATGCAGCAGAGAATGAAGTCCTACTTCATCCTCCAGCGACTCGCGATGCACATGGAGACCCAGGTCCACGAGAGTGAGATCAACGCCCGCATCGCCGCCATGGCCATGCAACGGGGTCTTCGACCCGACCATGTCAGAAGCGAACTCGCCAAGGCTGGACAGCTCCCCGTCATCGGTTCACAGGTTCGAGATGACAAGGCGGCCGATGCCATGGTCGCCAAGATGAAGATCAAGGACATCCCCGCAGATGAATGGGGAGACATGATCAAGGAATCAACGGGTACGACCAAGAAGAAGGCCCCCGCCAAGAAGAGCAGCTCGAAGAAGGCCGCCACCAAGAAGACGGCCAGCAAGAAGGCCTCCACGAAGAAGGCGAGCACGAAGAAAGCCACCACGAAGAAGGCTCCTTCCAAGAAGAAGAGTTCCTAGTCCGGCAATGGTGACAGGCATGCCCATTCCATTCATGCATCTCGCCTTGTCTGCAGATGAAGTCCATGGACAAGGCGCTGTTGCCGTCGAGGAAAGCGCGGCCGCCATACTCTGGCTGGTCATCCTCCTGGCCATGGTGCTCTTTGGTGGTGTGGTCGCGATGCTCATCAGAAAACGCTATCGATCGGTGAACGACGAGCCGCTCCCGTCGATCTTCAGTCTCGACACGCTTCGCAAGATGAAGAACAAGGGTGAACTCACCGAAGAGGAGTTCAAGAGAGCCTGTGAGCATCTGCATCGAGACGCGATTCCCAGCGAGCCGGCACAAGCCCCGCATGCGTCCATCGCCGATCCGGACCAGACCGATCAAACGGACTGATCCACCTTTTTCTTGAAACCTCAATCCACGCCCAGGCAAGCGGTTTTCCATTTTCCAAACGCTGTTTTACGTCACATTTGAATTCAATATCCCTCGACTCCAACTCAAATGGTGCCACAGTGCATGGGAGCATTCCGTTTCCCGAGATCAATCTGAGCATGGACTGAGAATCTGCCGGTACACTGTCGAGATACCTTCCAGGGGAGAAAGTCGCACGATATGCCTCGAAAAAGCGATCCTGACAACATTGACATGAACGAACCCTGCCTCGCCGATACCGATGGAGGCAACTTCACTCCAGAGGGCCCAGGAGGCTTTGGTGGTGGTTCCGGCAGCGGCTCTGGCGATGATGGCGGCGCTCACACCGGAGATGGTGGAGGCGATGACGGCGGTTTTCGTGGCCGAAGAGTGACGACCTGCTCCTTCTGCGGCAAGACTTCCCGTGAAGTGGGGCCAATGGTCGAAGGCCCCAATGACATCTACATCTGCTCCAACTGCACTGATCTCTGCCAGAACATATTCCGGCAGGAAAAGAGGCGGATGAGCAGCTCAAGACCGCTGTTCACTTCCATCCCCGCTCCCAGGCAGATCAACGAATTCCTCGATCAGTACATCATTGGTCAGAAGGATGCCAAGCGGACGCTCTCCGTTGCGGTCCACAACCACTACAAACGACTGAGCCACCTTGAGAACGAGGATTCCGAGGTCGAGCTGGACAAGTCCAATGTGCTCATGGTCGGCCCCACCGGAACAGGCAAGACTCTCATAGCGAGGACACTGGCCAAGATCCTGAATGTCCCCTTCGCCATCGGTGATGCGACGACACTCACGGAAGCCGGCTATGTGGGCGAAGATGTCGAGAACCTGCTGCTCAAGCTTCTTCAGGCAGCCGACTACGATCTGGATGCTGCCCAGCGAGGAATCATCTACATCGACGAGATAGACAAGATCGGCAAGACGTCCAACAACGTCTCGATCACGCGAGATGTCTCCGGCGAAGGTGTTCAGCAATCACTTCTGAAGATGCTCGAAGGCGTCGTGGCCAATGTTCCGCCCCAGGGTGGACGCAAGCATCCTGAACAGCAGTACATCCAGATGGACACGACACACATCCTCTTCATATGCGGAGGATCATTCGTCGGTATCGATGAACTCATCCAGAAACGCCTGGGCAAGCAGAGAATCGGTTTCTCGACTGATGTCGAGACCGACCAGACAACCGCGACCAATCAACTGGAAAAGCATGAGCTCCTGGAACAGGTCACCGCTCAGGACATCCTCCAGTTCGGTCTGATTCCGGAACTCGTTGGACGGCTGCCTGTGATGACTCCGCTCATGCCCCTCTCGAACGAACACATGGTCCGAATCCTGACCGAACCCAAGAATGCAATCATCAAGCAGTACCAGCATCTCTTTCGTCTCGAGGGAGCAGGCCTTGAATTCACCGATGATTCACTCATGCTCCTTGCCGACCGAGCCATGGCTCGTGGTACTGGAGCGAGAGCCCTCAGAGCCGTCCTGGATGAGTACATGCTCAACCTGATGTACGATTTGCCTGATCTTGACAACGCAGGTGTGACGTACGTCCTCGATGCGGATTCGATTGAGCGAGGGCTCGCCATCGAGGACCTGCCCAGAAGAACTGCCAAGGAATCCGCCTGATAGCCTCCAAGGGTCCGAAAAAGCCCCTCTCAAGGCATGCCCCAGCAACGATTTCACACCTATGGATTGGTTCTCGACGTCACGCCGGCTTCCTGTTAGGATATTCGGTCACCAAAAGGGCCTTCTACCGGCCCAGGAGCTTGCCCCATGCCTCGCGTATGCCACTTTACTGGTGCCCGAACATCTACCGGTCGCAGGATCCGCTATCGCGGTCTTCCCAAGTACAAAGGCGGAATCGGTCTGAAGATTTCAGGCCTGAGTCGCCGGAAGTTCAAGCCGAACATCCAACGTGTCACCGCGGTGGTCGATGGCAAGCCGACCAGGATCAAGGCATCCACAAGAGCCATCCGTAACGGCCTGGTCGTGAAGCCTCTGAAGAGAAAATACGGCTACACCCGCAAGCTCAAGGAAATGGCACAGGCCTCCTGAGCCCCTTCAAGCCGGTTCTCAGCAGTTCGAATTTCAATAATTTGCCTTTTCTCGGACCGTCTTGGCTGTTCGAGTTTGCCATTTCGCCTAGTCGGAATACTGTATAATTATAGCTGACCGGAATACCCTCTGGGTGCATTCGCCAAGTGAAGTCCTGACTGAACTTCCGCGGACTCCCTACAAGATTCCTTCTCACCGGTCCGCACCAGCCTGAACTTGAACGTATCCGGATCTGCATGTCCGTGCTGGTTTCTCATGACCACACGACAAGATGGCCCGGATTGATTGCAGGGAGCCGCAGGCCCCCTTCGTGCGGAAGAGACTTGAGAGAGGATTCGAACACCGTCAGATCCGATGGAGACGTGCCCCGGGCACCGGATAGGACGGTAGATACAACATGTTTTTTGACCAGACGGATATCGATCGGGTGCGCGATCAGACTGATCTCGCCGCACTCATTGGAGAGCATGTCGTGCTGAAGACCAAGGGTCGAGAGCACGTCGGGCTCTGTCCGTTTCATGACGACAAGAATCCCTCCTTCGCCGTTGTCACTCACAAGGGAAACCACTTCTACAAGTGCCATTCCTGTGGAGCCAGCGGCGATTGCTTCAGATTCACACAGGAGTTCCTTCAGCAGAACTTCGCCGAGTCGGTTGAATATCTCGCGGAACGCTGCGGCATACAGCTCGAACGTAAATCGAACGGGAACGATGGCCAGGACAGGAGTCGTTCCGATCGAAAGGCATGGCTTCGCAGAGCAGCACATGCCGCCAACGACTTCTTCAAGGCGACTCTGGAACTGGATGCCGGCAAGCGTGCCAGACAGATGGTCGACGATCGCGGCATCAACGACGAGATGGTCGAACGATTCGAGATCGGTGCCGCCCCGGCTGGCTGGGACGGCCTTCGAAACGCCATTGTCTCGGAAGACATGCCTGAAAAGGTTCTCGTCGCAGCTGGACTGCTCAAGAAGAGACAGGAAGGCGACGGCTCCTACGACGCCTTCCGCGACCGCCTCATATTCCCAATACACGACGACAGCGGGCACCCGATCGCCTTCGGTGCAAGGGCCATTGCCCCGGATGATCAACCCAAATATCTCAATTCCGCCGAGCACGATCTCTTCTACAAGGGAAAAACGCTCTATGGCATACATCTGGCACGACCTGCGATCGTCAAGAACAAGCAGGCCATCGTCACGGAGGGATATACCGATGTCATCGCCTGCCATGCGGCGGGATTCACCAATGTCGTCGGTACGCTCGGAACGGCACTGACTGACGACCATGCCAGAAAGCTTGCCAGGCTGGGCGATCGAATCGTACTGATCTTCGATGGTGACGAAGCCGGACAGAATGCCGCGGAACGCGCGGTTCGAAACGTCTTCCGCCACCCTGTCGACGTCGCCATCTGCGTACTGCCCGATGGCCTCGATCCCGATGACCTGCTTTCGATGGATGATGGGGCAGATCGTTTCCGCGAGGCTGTTGACAATGCCGCCGACGCCATCGACTTCCTGCTGGCTCGTTTCCGCAACCGCCTTGATTCAAGCGATGGACTTTCAGCCGGACAGCGTGTGTTGGAACAGTTCATCGAGTCACTCAGAGGCCTTGGCCTCAATGAAGCGGATGGACTGCGAAGGTCGATGCTCGTGAACCAGATCGCGGATCTGATGAATGTTCCTGCCAGGGATATCGAAGGACTCCTCCAGAGAAGCCGCCCTGTCCGCAATGGCGATGCAGAGCAGGCCGATCCAGCCCCACAGCCGATCGCCCCCACTGGCGCCCGCCATGTGGCCGAGCGCGATCTCCTCGCCATGTCGCTCTATCAGAGCGAGTTGTTCGCCGAGCTCGAGCGATCCCCGGACCTGGTTCTCTCTGAAGAACGATTTCAGGATCCAACGCACAGGGCATTGGCCGAGACCATGCGGGAACTTCTGAAGGAAAACCCGCCCACCATGCAGGCCATCCTTGGCAGCCTTGAAGAGGAGCCACTTCGAGAACTGGCCTCGCGACTCTATTTTGTGGGTGAACGACTGGTCAAGGACGCCCAGATACATGAACAGAAGAATCCCCTTGAGCGAGCTCATGAATCGCTTGAGCAGCAGATACAGGAAGAAGATCTACGACAGGATGTCGCAGATTGGCGAAACAGAGACCACACCGACGAAAGAACACCTGCCGATGTAATCAGGAATTTCGGAAGCCGCAAGAGGCGACCGAGCGCTATCCTGAGGACTGGCAGAGACGACTAGCCCCTAACCAGCCGACTCTCGGCGATTGACACCCAGGGCCCTTGGGCCCGTTGAGGAAGGATGAAACGTGAAAGCCCCTCTACCTCCTATGCACCCGAGTATCAGGGATCTGATACAGCACGGCGTGAAGCAAACCTGGATCAGCTATGAGGAAATCAATACCTCACTGCCGGATGAGATGGTACGCCCCGACAAGATCGATGTACTCCTTCAGATCCTGGACGATCTGGGTATCGAGCGCATCAACTACGAGGATCCTCGACTCCGACGCGGGCTCCCCTTCTACGCGCCCCTTCAGACCAATCTGAAGTTCAAGCGAGACAGCCCCTTCCGCACCTTTGGAATCCAGAATGTCCTCGTCGAGGAACCCGCGACGGAACAAAGCAGCAATGCAGAAGGTGATGAGAACGGCGTCGTGGATGCCAACGATGAGCTGCTGGACGAATCGGAAGCAGCCGAGATCACCGAGAACATGGAAGCAGCCGGATCCAAGAGAATCGACGATCCCATCCGCATGTATCTGACTCAGATGGGCACCATTCCACTGCTCACCCGTGAGGAGGAGATTCGACTGGCCAAGAAGATCGAGACCACTCGGATGATCTTCCGTCGCAAGGTCCTCGAATGCGACTATGCGGCGTCACAGGCGATCGAAGTTCTCCAGCAGGTCCATCAGGGCGATCTACCCTTCGACCGAACGATGAGGATTTCGACCGCTGAAGCCAACGCCAAGGAAAAGGTGGCCAAGAGAATTCCCGTCAATCTCGTGACGATCCGGGCCCTGCTCGCCAAGAACGAGGAGGACTGGGCTCAGATCGAGAACGATGCCGAGCCGAATGAACGAGTTCTGGAACGGATGAATCAGCGTCGACGCAAGGTCGCGACACTGCTTGAGGAATGCTGCCTTAGAACGGCCCGGATCCAGCCGTTGCTTCGAAAGATCCAATCCATATCCAGGAAGATCCACGAACTCACCAAGGAGCTCGAGAGAGCCGAGAAGAACCCCGAGCGACATCATCCAGAGGATGTCCAGGCCATGCGTGAGGAATTCACCGGATTGAGAGGCCTTGTTCAGGAAGCACCTGAAAATCTCAAGGAGAGACTTCGTCAGATCGAGGAGGTCTTCGAGGAATACGAACAGGCCAAGCGGGATCTCAGTGGTGGCAACCTTCGACTGGTCGTGTCCATCGCCAAGAAGTATCGCAATCGCGGACTGCCTTTCCTCGACATCATCCAGGAGGGCAACACCGGCCTGATGCGTGCCGTCGACAAGTACGAATACATGCGTGGCTACAAGTTCTCGACCTATGCCACATGGTGGATTCGCCAGGCCATCACGAGAGCCATTGCAGATCATGCCAGAACCATTCGTGTTCCGGTCCACATGATCGAGACCATGTCGAAGCTGAGAACGATCCAGAAACGTCTCCTGCAGGCCATTGGCCGTGAACCAACCATCGAGGAACTGGCCGAGCAGGCCAGCATGAGTGTCGAGGAGACTCGACGTGTCATGAAGATCTCCCGTCATCCGATCAGCCTCGATCGGCCTGTCGGGGAATCGGAGGATTCACAGTTCGGAGACTTCATCGAGGATGAGCGACAGGAGACGCCATCGGAGACCGCCACGAGTGAGATGCTCAGGGGCCGCATCAACGATGTGCTCAAGACCCTGACCTATCGTGAACGCGAGATCCTCAAGCTGCGATATGGAATCGGTGATGGCTACACGTACACCCTCGAGGAAGTCGGCCGCATCTTCAAGGTCACTCGTGAACGCGTACGTCAGGTCGAGTCCAAGGCCATTCGAAAACTCCAGCATCCTGTTCGACGCCGTCGACTCTCGAGCTTCATCGACGAACAGCAAAGCGATAAGGAATAGAACCACATCGCTGAAGGAATATGATCAGACGCGACCTCGAAGGGACTCCTTCGGGGTCGCGTTTCACATGATGCCCGGGAATAGACCTGTTGATCGTGCTCAGCCCAGGGCGGAATCGATGGCCTCGACAAGCCGCACAGGCTCGGGCAGTCGCCCGGCTCCATCCGTGCGACAGGCCTGCCAGCCGGAATCCGGCTCGAGGACATGAAACCCGTCCTCCTTGAGGATGGACAGGTTTCGACGAGTTGAAGGCTGATTGAGCATCGTCTCGTTCATGGACGGTGAGATCAGGACAGGACAGATCGAGCGGTCGATGGAGGCGGCCAGAAGGCTGACGGGATCATCTGCCCGACCTGTTGAAAGACGGGAGAGCATGTCCATTGTGCAGGGCGCAATCATCATCACCTTGGCTCGCCTGGCGAGCGCTATATGAGGTGACTCATGCGACTCGGAATGCTTCCAGGGATTTCGAAAGACGGGACGCCCCGAGAGGGATTCAAAGGTGACTTGACCGATGAATCGACGGGCATCTCGAGTCATGGCGACCGTCACATGTTCACCACGCTTGACCAGCGTGCTGACGACTTCCGCCATCTTGTACGCGGCAATTCCACCACAGATCCCGATGAGGATCGTTGGCTGTTCATTTGATTGGGATGGCGAATCCATCTGCAGGGGGGATCCAGGGGAACCTGGACTCAGACCTTCTCGAGAGGCCAACCAGCGCCGTTGGAATCCGATTCCGTCGTGGCATCCACCCATTCAGGAACTATCTTGCCCTGAACGATTTCCTCGATCACGAGCTCCAGGTCCGTTCGACCATCACGCTCGATGAGAGGGCGAGCACCATCAACGACCAGCTCCTTGAGCCTTCGTTGAATGAGGGCGCATAGCTTGAAACGTCCGCCCAGACGGTGAATCACTTCGTCGCTTCGCAGTGCCTCGATCATGTCTCATGCTCCAAGTTCAGCAGGCCCGGTCAGGAGCCCTGAGGTATCGCCAGAAAGGGCGAGTCGAGGATTCTAGCCCAATTAGAGCCCCTTGTCGATGCCCAGCCCTCCAACAAGCTCCTGAGGTGGTATCCTGCCGCCCTTTTGGCCGATACCTGACTCGGAGCCCCCCATCAGATCATGAGACTCAGCGCGACAAGACTTTCAAGAAGACTAAGCCATCGGCTTGGATTTCGTCGTGATTGGTATCTGGTGATCATATCGGTGGTCATTGGGCTGATGATGGCCGTGATAGCGACCGCCTTCATCGCGCCCCTGAGATGGGCCGATCAGATTGGCGAGAACCTGGCCGACAACCCACTCTTCTGGCTTCTTCTTCTTCTGGCACCGGCAGTCGGTGGCCTGCTGGTCGGACTGGTGAGAAAGATGATCAATGCCCCCGCCATCGGCCCGGGCATCACGACTGTCATCTACAGCGTCCGCCGCAAACGCGGATGGCTTTCCATGAAAGTCGGAATACAGCAATGGATCAACTCCTCACTGACGATCCTGAGTGGCGGATCGGCAGGTGCTGAAGGACCGATTGCCACAATCGGTGGCGCCATTGGATCGACCGGCAGCAGACTGCTTCATGGCAACAGCCAGGCGACCACCACCCTGCTTGGATGCGGTGCCGCTGCTGGCATATCAGCCGTGTTCAATGCGCCCATCGCCGGGATCTTCTTCGTCATGGAGATCCTTCTGCGCGACTTCTCCCTTCGCACGTTCACACCCATCGTCATCTCGTCCGTCGTGGCAGCTGCCGCTACCCAGGGCATCCTCCATGATCAGGCGATCTTCGACATCGGACTCAGCTTCGCCAGGAACGAAGGGCAGTTCCACATTTCACTACTGCCTCTCTACCTGATGCTTGGAGTGCTCTGCGGCATAGCATCGATCGGGTTTATCCGAGGACTCGAGTTCACCACACGATTCTTCGAAAGCCTGAATGTCCCCTCCATCGTCAAGCCTGCCATCGGGGGACTGCTCCTTGGAATGCTGGGACTGGGATGGATGCTCTCGACGGGCATCGATTCCATTCCGAATTTCTATGGAAACGGCTATCCAATCATCACCGATATGCTCCAGCCGGAACAGTATGAGAACCTCGAGACCGGCAAACTGCTCGATGGCTCTGGATGGCTGGCTCTCTTCATGCTCGCCACATTGGTTCTGAAGCTCGTCGGAACCTGCCTCACACTTGGTTCAGGTGGTGCCGGAGGCATGTTCGCCCCATCACTTCTCATGGGAGCCAGCATCGGTGGAGCAGTCGGCATCGGAGTCGATGCCATGGGCTGGCTTCCCAACGGAACACCGGCACAGTTCGCCTTGGTGGGAATGGCCGCTGTCGTGGCCGCCACGACCCACGCACCGCTGACAGCCATTCTCATCGTCTATGAACTCACCCGCTCGTACGAAGTCATCATGCCCCTGATGTTCGCAGCCATAGTGAGCACGCTGATTTCGAGATGGCTCTGCCGTGACAGCATCTACAGCGCCAAGTTGAGGGCCATCGGCCTGCATACGGGTTCGATGGGCGATCTGACCATACTTCGAAAACTGACCGTATCGGATCTCGCTATCCAGCAGGCGATGACCGTTGGCACGAACGACTCCGCCGCCACCATGCTGCGTCTCTCCGAAAGACATGGGGCAAGCGACTTCGCGGTCACCGATGACGACGCGCATTATGTGGGACTGGTCACGTCGGAGGATCTCAAGGCGGCCCTGGTCTACCGCGAAGCGATACCGCTTCTTCAGGTCAATGAGCTGCAGCGGTCGAACCTTCCAACCCTGGCGATGGATGAATCGCTTGATCTGGTGCTCGAGAAATTCTCACGCTGTGATTCCGACGCACTCGCCGTACTAGACGTCGATGATCACAGCAAGATCCTCGGACTGGTCACGAGATCCGAGCTCATGCGACGATATCAATCCGCACTGGATCGGGATGAATGATGGGGATGCTGCGTTTTCGAAAAAGCTCACGCCTTCTCAACGGCAAGCAGTTTGCCCATGTCTACGCCTCGGGAACGGTCCTGAGACGTGGCCCGATTCGAATCAATCTCGCCGAGAACAACCTGGGCCATGACCGCCTCGGACTATCGATCCCGAAGAGAGCGGGCAATGCCGTCATGAGGAATCGAATCAAACGCCTGCTCAGAGAAGCGTTTCGATCGATGTCCGATCCCCCATCTCGAGGGCATGATCTTGTCGTCACCGTCAGAGCACATTCTCCGCTTTCCCCCGATGGATACCGGGCACTGCTCATGGAAGCACTTCGAAAGGCCTGCCGGTAAGCTGACGAGATGAGCACTCCAAGAACCCGAAAGAATTCACCTGCAGCCATGATCTGCATTGGCTTCATTCGAATCTATCAGGCGACATTGAGCCCCCTGATCGGCATGCACTGTCGATTCCAGCCCACGTGCTCCAGATATGCCGTCGAGGCCATCCAGGTCCATGGAGCAATCAAGGGTTGCTGGCTTGCCATGAAGCGACTCGGCAGATGCCATCCACTTGGAGGCGCCGGCTACGACCCCGTGCCTGATGTCGAGAAAAGCAACTCCGGAGATCCTTCATGAAGTCGCCGCCACCTGCCATCATCTGCATTGGACGAAACTATGCCGATCACGCCAATGAAATGGGTGGTGAAGTTCCGGAATCGCCGACGGTCTTCATGAAGAATCCAGCATCGGTCATCGATGATGGAGATCCGATCATCATCCCCCCCATCTGTGAACGGCACGGACCGGAGATCGACTACGAGGGTGAACTGGCAGTCATCCTGGCACACGATCTGACCGACGCCACTGCGGACATGGCAATGAGTGCCGTGAAGGGATATGCCGTCGCCAACGATGTCACAGCCAGATGGTGGCAGAAGAAAGGATCCGGTGGCCAGTGGATCCGAGGCAAGAGCTTCAACAGCTTCTGCCCCATTGGCAAGTTGATCGATGCCGACTCGGTCGATTGCCCCCAGTCACTCATGCTCCGGACGAGCGTGAATGGACGTGTCGTCCAGGAGTCGTCGACCTCCAAGATGATCTTCAGTGTGCAGGACCTGCTTGTCGAACTCAGCAGAGGCATGACTCTGCTCGAAGGCACGGTCCTCTTGACGGGCACTCCTGCAGGAGTCGGCGCCGGTGCCAGGCCACCTCGATTCCTCGATGACGGCGACGTGGTCGAAGTAGCGATAGACGGCATTGGAGAGATTCGGAATACCGTGCGAAGGGTCTGAGCCCTGGCTACTCGCCGAGACTCTTCTGCTTGGCCCCGACCTCCATGCTTTCCATCGCCTCACGCTCGGCAGCCAGTTCAATGGCCATCTGAACGCGGAACGCCTCCAGACCAGGTGGTTCCGGGAAGGCCTCCTCAAGCGGAATCGCCTGAGACAATGGACTGCGGGAATATTCCGTCGACAACTGCCGGATCATCTGGTCATAGACCCTCAGTCTCAGCTGAGGCTCCAGATCATCGATCTGAGACCAGATCGTCATGCGTTCCTCGAAGGGCACGATCGGATCCAGCATCAATTGAAGGAATGCGATCTGGGCGCTCTTGTCGAGAGTGGCCAGGATATCGCGAAGCCTGCCGACACCATTCATCTTGGTCGTGAAGTTCTGGTTCTCTGTGTTCCTGAAGTAGTCGGTGACCCATTTGGCGAAAGCAGCCGATTCCTTGTATACCTCGGGGCGGTTCTCGCCGACGCCGACGCGGTAGCCGTACCGCAACGCACCGATCACGTCGGCAGGCGCCATGTGCGGCTGCCTTTCGTACTCGCCCTGGGTCTCCTTGGCGACAAACACGTCGAGATCGACTGCATACTGGTTGTTGGGAGGAAATCCACCTCTACCGAATCGACTGTCGAGAAGGTCCAGAAGGTTCTGAGCCCGCTCGACTTCACCAAACCTGTAGAGCTCGCGGATGGCCCCGGACAGGAAGTTCTTGATGAAGACGATGAAGGTCTCTCCACCGGCTCCCTTGGCATCGAAATACTTCACGTAGAACCGCTCGAAATGATCATCAATGGTGTCGATGAACCTCGGCTCTGGAGACTGCCCGGGGAAGCCTGGCGAGAAGGGATCGAAGTAGATGCGACCGGTTCTGGCCAATGCCTGGAGTGCATGGGCCTGCTGACGATCGTTGTTGATCCGGAGTGTCTCGTCCTTTTCTGCGATGGAACGGAACTCGGCCAGATCCGAACCCCGCCGGGACCAGAAGTAGGAATGGGTATGTGGGTTTCGCCAATCCAGCGGCCCCACCTCTTCCGTGTACTGGGCCATCAACTCTGGATCCATGTTGTACTCGTCGAGCAGCACACGCTTTCGGGTGTGGGCAAGCAAGGTCTCCCAGGCGTCTGCGAAGTAGGGATCATTGCTCAACTCGTTGAAGAGCGAGAACATCCGGGAGCCTTTTCGGTCGAGCTCCTCCTGAAATCCAAGCTTCTCGGCGATGTACGACTGCTGATTGATGGCGTCCCACAGGGAATGCAGTTCGAGAAACCGCTGGTCCAATTCGAATTCAAAGGTGTCGTCGATGCCTTGGACGCCATCCTGAAGTCTTTCG
This sequence comes from Phycisphaerales bacterium UBA3158, assembly GCA_002364555.1. Classification (GTDB taxonomy): domain Bacteria; phylum Planctomycetota; class Phycisphaerae; order Phycisphaerales; family SM1A02; genus UBA1668. The sequence continues at coordinate 13,713 of DEYM01000015.1, forward strand.
ACAAGCTCTGCGACCTCCGGAGATCTCTGTACGGCCGCCTCGTAGGTGTCGGGAGCATCGGCGATCTGGCGGATCCAGGCGATCCTGGCGTCCAACTCGACAGGTGGCTCGCCAAGCAGATCGTGCCATTCTCGAGCCCATTCCTTCTTGTAGTAGAGATGGGCATCATCCGTATAGCCGCCGACCTTGTGCGATAGCCAGAACGCTAGTTCCTTGTGGAGCTCGAGATCGTTCGGGTTGTAGCGGAGTCCTCGGTTCCTGACCAGATCGATACCAGCCTTGACCCATTCCCACCGTTCCTCAGGCGTGTTGGTGGCCACCGAGATGTTGTATGCCATGTTGTGGCCGTGAAACACCCAGACCGGTGCGAACCTCGGCTGGAGCTTGGTGATGAGATCAGTGTCCTCCATGACCTGGTAGTACTGACCTCGATCGACCATCATGTTGGCCTTGATCCAGAGGTAGTCCACGATGAGACCTCGCACCGCGCCGATGGCCGTACCCAATGCCACGAAGGGTGGCATGTTCTCATCCGCATTGTCGGTATATCGAAGCCCGTTGGACTCGGACTTGTCGATCAGATTGCCAAGAAGCCCACCACCCACGGACAGCCCGAGAATGACGACGAGGCACATGACGAGTTGAATGATTCGATCGCGTCCCATGGTCCTGCCCCTGATAAGGAAATCAGCCCTGACCTCCGCTGTAGATAGCCAACTGACGAGAACGGAGTACCAACCATCCCAGTACGAGGGAAAGGCCTCCCCAGATCAGTTCAAGTCGGATTAAACTGCTGAAAACCGATCTCCAGCTTACAAATCGGCCTTCGACCAGATCGGCAATGGGATGGTATTCACCAAATGCCCCCAGCATGAAGACCATGGCGTTCGCAAGACCTCGAACGGCGGATTCAAATCCCCATTTGATCACCTGCCCCATGTTCTGCCAGTCCACATCATCCACATTCTCCGGGAAGTACATGGTCAGGGAATCAGCCAGGAACGGTGCCATCTGACCTCCGACGAAGACCGTGAAGGCGCTGAGACAGGCCACGGGGAAATTGAGGAAGGTGGCAAAGAAGACACCCAGCGCCGCCAGCACGCCCAGCTTGACGAGGAGGATGAGGACGACTCTCAGGAAGTTGAGATCGAATCCACCCACCCGATACAGGATCTCGAATCGCCCCTTCTCGAAGAACAACTGCCCGTAGGCACGCCCTTCGGGAGGCTCGAAGTAGTTGAGAACCGTGATCTCAAGAGAGCCATCCTCCAGGATGAAGGATGAGGGGATGCGAACGACCTGTATGACCGTGGGAATATACTCCCTGAGTAGTATGGACTCCAGGTCGTCGTTGAACATGAATCCTGCGACATAACGCTCATGCTCGTCCAGTCGACCGATGATGAACTGATACGAAAGCGACAGCGGAGTCGGGCTGTTTCGAGCAGACTCGAGGCCGGTGAAGCGGAAGGTGGTAGCACCAGGCTGACCGTTCCTGAAGTACGGCACCGAGCGTTGTCTCAGTTCATAGGCCGAAAGGAGATCGCGACGGATCTTCTGCCGCATCTCCGGGAGAACGCCACGATCCTGCCAGGTACTGAACGCCGAATCGTCTTCAATGATCTTTTCGACCTGAAGGTCGAGGTCAAGACCGTCGGGAAGCTCGAGTTCAGGCCTCTTGTACCCTCTGGCTGCCAGGAGCTCTTCCGCCACGATGTAGCGATCCTCCTCGGCGGCGAGCCCCGTGGCCGTGCTGGTCGTCCTGAGATACTGGATGTAGAAGAACACGGAGACGCCCGCGACGGCCAGCACACAGGCATTGAGGCAGAGGATTCCGAGCCACTTGCCCAGCAGGTACTGGAAGTGACCGACCGGCTTGCTCATGACATGCCATATGTGCCGATCACGGATTTCGAAGGCGACCGTTCCACAAGCCAGCAGGAGCGTCATGCACGCGGCCAGCGCGAAGGTGTACTCGAGACTTCGACTCATGAAGTTCTGCAGCTGGTACCGAAGCATCGAATCCGTATCCAGAGTCAACGGCAGCAATGGCAGCATGACCAGAATGACCACGATGAACATCAGTGTCAGACGGGTTCTCGACGCTTCACGAATGAGTGTATTGGCAACCGAAAAGACCGCATTTGGCCATGAAAGCAGTAGCAGCATCAGACGTATGAGCAGCAGGAAGGTGAAGGTCAGCAGCCCGATACCCGCAATGGCGAACTGCAACTCGTCGAATCCCATCAATCCGAACAGCACGGCGGGTATGAATGTGAAGATCAACGTCAGAACGAATGGAACGAACAGTCCGATCCAGATGATCAACCAGAGCCAGCAGACGGCCACGATCCCGACGGTCCAGGTCGTGGAAGGCTGCATGAGCAACCATCGGGGCGTCCAGCTGAGCATGGCATCGACATCGGGCCGTATGGCCAGATAGACCGCGAGCTGTGGATTGACCATCTGGTCATCCTCGCCGAATATCTCAGGAAAATAGGATTCGTCGACCGTGAAGACACGATCGTTCACCCGTATCTCACCAGTCAACAACAGCGTCTGCTGATTCGACTCGGCGTCATCGCCTGTCAGGGAATCGAACAAAGCTCTCTGATTCGAATCCGCGGAGTAGCTGAAGCTGACGATCGGAGCCAGGTAGCCGATGCAAAGGCCCGTGAACACCAGACTCAATGCAAGACGGACCCATGTCCTCTCTTGAATCTGCTGCAGTTTTCGGTAAAAAGCGACGAGTCTCGTCATGAGTCACGTGGCTCCTTGTCTGTGTCGGTGGACATCAGCCCGTCGATCAGACTGCTGTCGACATCCTTGGGAGCATCCGGCGCGGCCCCCTTGGGCTTCCTCACTATAGGCTCCTCCTCCTTGGAGGAGAGCGTATCGAGAACGTCCTGTCGGACCTGCCCCTCATCGGGACCGTCATCGGAGACCTCTACGGATTTCATCACTGGTGCGGCCTCACGCTGGCTCACCAGGGAATCGATGAGGTCGTCTCCCTTGGCATCCTGCCTGAGGAAGGAGGCGGTCTCACCGGTTTCGGCAGCACCGGATGTGGCGATCTTCTTCTCCTGAGCCTGCTGGACCATCTTCATGAAGACATCTTCCAGTCGCTGCCTCGGCTCGCGAATGCGATCGATCGCGACGCCCTCCATGTCCTGGATGACTTCCTCGAGCTTCACGATCGTCTCGGGCTTCAAGCGAGGAGCCTCGATGACGGTATGGTCCGAGTCCTTGAGCATCTCGTCCACTGTTCCGGAAGCCTGGATGGTGCCGCCATAGAGCATCACCATTCGATCACAGACATCCTGGACGTCGGAGAGCAAGTGGGAACTGAGCAGAATCGTCTTGTTCCTTGATTTGAGCTCGAGCAGCAGATCCTTCACCTGCTTCGTTCCGATCGGATCCAACCCCGAAGTCGGCTCGTCGAGGATGAGGAAGTCGGGATCGTTGACCAACGCCTGGGCAATGCCGATTCGACGGGTCATGCCCTTGGAGAATTCGCCGATCGGGCGATGAGCCACTTTCGAGAGACCGACCATGTCCAGCAATTCCTCGGTTCGTCGCTTGCGCGTACTCCGATCGAGATTGAACAGTCTTCCGTAGTAGTCGAGTGTCTCTCGAGCATTGAGAAAACGATAGAGGTACGACTCCTCGGGAAGGAAGCCGATCCTCTTCTTGATGAAGACATCCGAGGGATCCCGACCGAAGACGACCAGCCTGCCGGATGTCTTGTTCAACAATCCCAGCATCATCTTGATGGTCGTACTCTTGCCGGATCCATTGGGCCCGAGCAACCCGAAGATCTCCCCGGGTTCGATATGGAAATCGATGTGATCGACAGCACGAGCCTTGGTGCGCATCCAGAAGTCACGAAAGACCTTGGTGAGCCCAACTGCCTCGACGACCATCTCACTTGTGCCAGAACTAACCATCAACCGTAATCCTTCTGCGGCGAACCGCTACTTCTGGCTCTTATCGAGCAGATCCTGACGCATACCCGTAACCGTTCCGGTCGACTGGTCGATCTTCAATTGACGACCGGCCTTGCCGATATTGATTTCACTCGCTCTCATCATGTAGTCGGATGAAGTGCCACCAAGCATGCCTGCGGCTCTTTCACGAGCCTCGATGTCCGCACGCCTTCTGATGTCACGAACAGATTCCAGACCCGTGATATCCAGCCCCATGGAACCAAGCCCCTGTGGAACGTACATGATCTCGACATCGGGACGTCCCATGACAGCCGCATAGGCCTCCAGCCATTTCTCGGCGATCACGAGATCCGGATGCTCACGGTAGGAAGGCAGCAGACCTGCGAAACGCTTGGCTTCACGCCCGAGCCCCTGATCGACTCTCGACTGAAAACGCTCCGCCGTGCTGATCGTTCTGGCAGCCAGTCCCGCGATCTCACCCCCCTCGAAGAAGGCGTTGATATCGGCAAGCTTCTGCTCGGCATCATCGGAATCGAGGGTCCAGGCTTCCTCGTAGGCCATCACGAGCCTGGCCAGCTCCGGATAGGACTTGCCCGCGATACCGATCAGAGACTCCTGTGCCGCCTTGTTGGCACGCTCGATTTTTTCAGCCGCACGCTGGCGTGACTGGCTGAACTCCTCCTGCTTCTTCAGGATCCTCGTGGGCGGCATCACTTCGTTTCTCACGATGACCTGGCTGATCTTCATGCCGCTGTCGATCTCATCCAGAACCGACTGAGCCTTGTCGGCGATCAGCTCCTCGATCTCGGCGTTGGACAAATCATCCTGAAGGACCTTGAGCTTCATCGAACCACCGACATGCACGACGGCACGCTCCACGGCGACTCTGACAATCGAATCGGCGTCGGCATCCGCGATTGTCGACAGGAATATGGCGGGATTCGTTATCCGATACTTCGTATCGATGCCGATGTGGGCGAGTTCCCCCCCATCAGTCAGAAAGGAGCCGTCCTTCGATGGTGTCAATCGGTCTCGACTACCGGAGGCTTCGAGCGATCTCTCCATGCCCAGCTGTCTCATGTTCTGTGAAAGGAACGCAGCCCCGTCATCGACCTCTCGACCTTCGGATTCGAAGAGGACGAACTCCCCGATCGGCGGAGGCCAGTTCATCTGGAGCCCCGGCTGAAGCCCATCACGATCGATGATGCGTCCCCAGACGGTGGCTACTCCCGACTGGGACGTGCCCACGGTCTTGAACCCCGAGAAGAGAAACAGAACGAGCAGTACAACAATGACCAGCTGGAGGACGCGGAAGCTCATCTGGAGCGCGTCGGTCAGCGAGCGATTCGCCGGATCCATCGCCTCTCGGAGCGCCGCCGCCGACCCCACATCGGAATCGACCACGAATTCAGCCGATGCGGCTCTTCTGGCCGGCTCTACCTCCAGCGGAGACTCCTCTACGGAATAGTCCTTTCCGGATGGGTCGGACTCGTTGGAATCTCCATCTTTCCATGACTTGGCCATGTTCAGGACCCCTGCTTGCTGGCCGAGTCGGACTCGGATGCATTGCTTGTCTTGGTCTTGCCGGAAGTACCCGCTCGAGGCTTGGGAATACTCAGATTGCCTTCAGGCGATTCGGGCTTCATGAGATGCCACGGAGCGAAATCGGTGTCGATGATGACCGTCGTGTTCCTGCTCAAGGCCTTCTGGAGCGTATCGAGCCAGATCAGGAATACCGCCAGCTCTTCATCCTGACTCATCTCCTCGAGGTACCGGGCACTTCGCTCATCGGCACGCGTCCGGATCTCCTGGGCACGCTGTTCGGCGAATGCGTAGATCTTGTCGGTTATGGTCGTGGCTTCGGATCTGATCCTCTCCGCCTCCGCCTCCCCACGAGCTCGCTCGTTTTCGGCAAGCGTGTTTCTTCTGGCCTGCATGCCATTGATGACTTCCTGCGTGACTTTCTCACGCAGAAGGATTCGACTGATGCCTGCGGACACAGGCTTGACGCCCGAGGAGATGGCTGTCTCCATTCTGGCGAGTATCTTCGACTCGATTTCGTTGAGCTTGTTGCCTTCTCCGAGAAGATCGCTGAATTCATATTCACTGACCACTGAGACGGCATCACGGAACTGTGTGATCAAGGCTCCACTCGCATCCGACATCTCGGGATACGACTGATAGAACTCCAGCGGTCCATCCCCTTCCGAATCGAGTCTCCAGAGAAGGAACGCCTGAATGACGACCTGCAGCCCATCGGCGGTCTGGAGATTCTCCTGACCGCTCTTGAGTAGCTGAACACGCGTGTCGTAGGTGGTCACGCTGTCGGCGAAGAATGGCCATCGGAAATGAAGGCCTGGATCACGCACGATGCTTGAGGAATCGACTTTCCCAAAGTGGCTCTTCAACGCGACCTGATTGAAGCCCACCGAGTAGGTCATGCTGAACAGGAGCAGGACGAACAGGATGGCCAATCCGATGATGATGGCAGCAGCTTTCTTCATGTCTATTCTTCTTCCTCAGTCAGGATCGTGTCGCTGTAGATGGTGCCTGGTGATGCATATTCATTGAGGCCCACGTTGACCTTCATCCTGTCAGGATCAATTCCGATGATGTACTTGCGGAACTCCGGGAAGTTCCGGTACGCCTGCATGGTGTGCCATTGGCGATACAACTCCGGAGCCGCTCGATAGGCTGCTCCCTGACCGAGGATGCGGCTCGCCTGGGTCCGCTGCTCCATGAGACTGACCCACTTGTCGCGTTCGGCGGTCGAGATCAGCTGGGCGGCTCGACCACCCCCCCGGCGAACCAGCTTGGATGCCTTCATTGAGAACTCGTCGAGCACCTCCGCCGCACGGCGGGCCTCCTCGGAGTCTTCACCGTGGGTGGCAATCGCCTCATCCTGTTCGTTTCTCGCGTTCTCGACGTTCTCGATGGCTTCGAGAACGGTATCGACCAGGTCGGGATTACCGACCATCGAGGTCAGCATGACGACCCGATTACGCTCCGCCTCGGCAATGAGACTGTCACTCTGCTGCATGGCGATATCAAGATCTTCAAAGGCATTGGCCATGGACCCGACCGGACGAACGACGGGAACATCCACACCGAGCAATTCGATTCCCGTATCCATCTTGTCGAGTGAGGCTCGAATCCTCGTATGGAGGGATTCGGCCAGTCTCGATCGATCAAGCGACAGGACGTCATCCAGACCAAGTGTGCCCAGATACTGGGTCACCTGCGACAATGCCAACTGCTTCAAGGCCGTCTCACGCTCAGTCAGCAGACTTTGCCTCGAGGATCGGCGTTCCGACCCAAACGAGAGGTAGTCCAACAGTCCACCATTCTGGCCCTCTACAGAGGGTCGAATGCGATACGTGATGTAGATCTGCATGTCGACGAGTGCGTTGACGATGTCCCACCGATCCTTTTCAAGATCGGACTCGAGCTGATCGTCCAAGGAACCCGTCGCCTCGATGAGGCCCTTCATGAGTCCCATGTTGCCTTCGCCCATTCGGGACCCGGCCACAATGAAGGGTTCCATCACATCTCCGACAACGAGCTTGATGTCATCCTTGCCCCAGATGGAGCTGGAGGGAGAACTCAACTCCTGACCGTTGATCGCGAGTACTCGCTCGGTCGTGACCTCGTAGAGCCCTGAAGTCTCCAGCGGCCAGGGCAGCTTCCAGAAGAGCCCGGAGCCGTGAACCATGGTTCCATCATCACCGACGATGGCTCCTTGGCGTAGTCGAAGTCCCTCCTGCCGCCCATCGACAACCACCATCGTGCTCAAGCCGATTAGGGCGGCCAGACCAAGAACAACCAACCAACCACCACTCCGGAGAACGAGCTGGTACCCCCATGAACTCGATATGTCGAATCCAAACTGGTAGTTGACCGCCTCATTCGCGGAGCGAACGATGGAGTCGGGCTGGCTGAGCAGACTCAGGAATCGCGAATCGAAGGCAGGCCTCGAAAAGTCGCCCTGTGTGCGGGGCCGGTAGACATTCAGGATCAGATTGAGAAGAACCTCGACGGCCGCAAGCACCATGAAGCATGGGATAATCCATACAACAAGCTGTATGGCATTATCGACATCGAAGAATCGACAAATGACACCGATCGCCACGAGAAGCAAGACGAGGGCATTTCCAACCATGGCACCGGAACCAGCCCGGAGATTCTGCCATGCCTTCAATTCCGCCATCCCACTGAGGAACCTGGAACAGATGAAGGAAGCTGCTGTGAAGCCGAGACAGATGGCGACAAGCCAACCCTTGCCATCGGCCATCGGCAGATTCTTCATGGATCCCGGTTCACCGTAGAGGGACAGCCATGCGAACATTCGCCAAGCCAGAACGATCAGGGAAACCACATAGAGAACACTCAGTACAGGAAGGATCCACCTGTAGAGCAGCTTGACCCTGCGAGCAGCGACACGGACTTCGTCGCCCGCTCGATCGAAGATCGATTCCCCTGCGACACCTCCGGTCGAGAGTTCATCCTCCTCCAGAGATTCCAGCCGTTCCATCTTGTGCTGATTGAAGACCAGAATCAGACCGATCCAGATCAGCAGAGGGGGAAAAGCCCACAACGATGCCATGATCGAGGGAGTGTCACCGACAGCCAACCCGTAAATCAGGAATGTGAGGGCTACCAGCAGCTGCAGGAAGAAACCGAATACGGATATGTTCGTGGCCCGCTGGTAGGCCAGATGATCAACTCTCATGGGTAGATGAACCAGTATTTTGAGGGGGAATGAGAATCGGCATGTGACACTGGTACGCAGCGTCCGGTAGGGATGGTTCTAAGGCGCCTATCAAAATATCATTTTCCTTCGAACCCTGCCTAATCTGATCCCAGTATCGATACGAAGAGGCCCATCTCGATATCATGGAGTTTCACCCCCCCAAATGGACGCCTAGGCTGAATGTTCCAACAAATACTCGCCATTATTCGAAACACCTTCTTCGAAAGCGTCCGCCAGCCCGTGGTTCTGGTCGTTCTCGTGGCTGCCACTCTTCTGATTATTCTCAGTAATCCCTTGTCGGCTTTCACCATGGACGAAAATCAGCGAATGCTGATTGACATAGGTCTGGCGACCATTTTCATGTCCGCCGCATTGCTGTCCGGGTTTATCGCGACCAGTGTTCTGGGAAGAGAAATCAGCAACAAGACCGCCTTGACGGTCATATCCAAGCCGGTTGGAAGACCGCTTTTCGTGCTTGGTAAATTCATCGGTGTCACGCTGGCCATGATGTTGGCCACCATGTTCCTCTTCCTGGTCTTCATGCTTGTGGAGACACACAGCGTCCTCGAAACGGTCAAGGATCCGATACACCTGCCCGTCGTGGTCTTCGGATCAGCCGCTTTCCTGCTTGGATGGGTGGTCGCAGCCTGGTGCAACTACTTCTACAACATGGTCTTCACCAGTTCGGTGATCTTCTTCACGACCCCATTGATGCTGCTGGCCTGGTTCCTTTCGATCAACTTCGGGCCTGACTTCAGCTCACGCCCGATGGGCCTTGGCCTGAAGCCTGATCTCTGGCTTGCTCTGGTGGCGATGATGATGGCCATTCTGATGATGTGCGCGATCGCTGTGGCGGTGAGCACCCGTGCGGGTCAGTTGATGACGATTCTGGTAACGGTGGGCTTCTTTCTTCTTGGCCTGCTGTCGGACTCCATCTTCCTGTCGAGAATCAAGGACATGGAGGCCATGTGGCTGGCCAAGGCAAAGGAACAGGGTCTCACGCTTCAGGAGGAATCGATCAAGACGATCAATTTCATCTCTGGCGAATCCGGTGAATACACCGAGATGATCGACGTCTCCACCGTTCCACTCATGGACCTCGCCACCACTCAGGAAACAGCCCTCTACTGGCTCTACGTCGCAGGCTACGACATTCTTCCGAATTTCCAGGTCATGTGGCTCACCGATGCGATCACGCAGAATCACGTGATTCCACCCAGCTATGTCCTCGAGGCCGTCTTCTACGCGATCGTCTATTCGATCTCCGCGATTGCCGTGGGCGTGATCCTGTTCCAGAGACGCGAAGTAGGCTAGAACCCTTCAACCGATGGCCGCGATGGGTACAACGCGTCTATGCTGTTGGCGATGCCGCCTTCCAGAAAAATCGCGATCACTGGTGCCCGAGAGCACAACCTTCGAAACATCGACCTGGTCATCCCCCGGGATCAGCTCGTGGTCGTCACTGGCGTATCGGGCTCAGGCAAGAGTTCGCTGGCCTTCGACACCATATTCGCGGAAGGCCAGCGAAAGTACATGGAGTCCCTGAGCGCCTACGCGAGGCAGTTCCTTCAGCAGATGCGAAAGCCCGACATCGAGGCGATCACCGGCCTGCCGCCAACCATCGCCATCCAGCAGAGAGGCGGCGGTCACAATCCACGATCGACCGTGGCCACGACGACCGAGATCTGGGACTACCTCAGACTCCTCTACGCCCGCTGCGGCACCCCCACCTGCTGGAAGAAGACTCCCAAAGGCACCTGTGGACAGCCAATCTCGGGCTCAAGCGCCAGTCAGATCGTTGAAAATCTCATGTCCTTCAAGGCGGGGACCAGGTTGATCCTGTGCGCGCCGGTCATTCGAGGACGCAAGGGATACCACCGGGAAGTTCTCGAATCGCTCCAACAGGCCGGTTTCGTGAGAGCTCGAGTCAACGGCGAGATCATCGACATTCGGGAAGTCCTCTCCCGTGGAGGAGAGAACCCTCTGGAACTCGGCCGGTATGAAACCCATGATCTTGATGCCGTCGTCGACAGGATCGCCATCAAGCCCTCGGCCAGAACGAGAATCAGCGAGTCGATCGAGACGGCCCTGAAGGCTGGCTCGGGACTTGTCACCGTTCTGGAGGAATCGGCGAAGGGCAAGTGGACGGAGCATCGATTCAGCGAACATCTGGCCTGTCCCGATCATCCGGAATGCAGCCTGTCGGAGATGGCCCCCAGGCTTTTCTCCTTCAATTCTCCTCATGGCGCCTGTCACGACTGCGACGGACTCGGAACCATCATGGCCTTCGATGAGGGCCTGGTCGTCCCCGAACCCACCAAGGGCTTTGGCGATGGCGCCCTTGTTCCCTGGACGAAGAACGGCAGAAGACTCAATACCTGGTACAGCCGTCAGCTCAGACGATTCAGCGAGGCTGTCGGCATCGATCGATCCACTCCCTTTGACCAACTGACTCCCTCGCAGAAGAACACGCTTCTGGAAGGCAGCCCCGGCAAGTTCAAGTTCGAAGGTGTTCTGCCGAACCTTCGTCGACGATATCTCGAGACCGACAGTGATCGTGTACGAGAACGCCTGGCCAGCTACCAGAGCTCGAGGCCGTGCACGAGCTGTCATGGCCAGCGCCTTCGTGATGAATCACTGCATGTCCTGCTCTCCAGCGGCGACCAGAAGGTGAGCATCGCCGACATCGCCGGAATGACCATCGAGGATGCCCGGGAGACGCTCCTGAAACTGGCCCTACCCGGAGAGTTCTCCAAGATCGCGGAACCGATTCTCAAGGAAATACAATCCAGACTGGGTTTCCTCCAGAGCGTCGGCCTTGGCTACCTCACACTCGATCGCACCAGTACCACGCTCTCAGGAGGCGAGGCACAACGGATCAGACTGGCCACACAGGTCGGCTCAGGGCTCGTCGGCGTCTGCTACGTCCTCGACGAGCCGACGATCGGCCTGCATCAACGAGACAACGACCGACTCATCCAGACACTCCAGAGGCTCTCTGGAATCGGCAACACTGTCGTCGTGGTCGAACACGACGAAGGCATGATTCGAGAAGCCGATCATGTGGTCGACATCGGGCCAGGGCCCGGAAGACATGGTGGAGAGGTTGTCGCACAGGGTTCCATCGCCCAGATCCAGAAATGCAAGGCCTCGCTCACAGGCGACTATCTGTCGGGCCGGCGTTCGATCGGCACTCCTGAATCCCGCCGAAAGATGAAGCCACGCAACGCCATCACCATCAAGGGCGCGGCTGCTCACAATCTCAAGAAAATCGATGCCACGATCCCTCTAGGTGGACTGGTATGTGTCACAGGCGTTTCAGGCTCCGGCAAATCGACACTCATCAGCAACATCCTGTGCAAATCCGTCCAGCGACATCTCAACGGAAGTGGTCCCCGGCCTGGCAAGCACACTCGAATCACCGGGCTGGCAAAGATCGACAAGCTCATCGAAGTCGACCAGTCCCCCATCGGCCGGACTCCTCGATCCAATCCCGCGACCTACACGGGCGTTTTCGATGGCATCCGAAAACTCTTCACACAGACGAAGGAATCCAAGATCAGAGGCTATGCCCCCGGCCGATTCAGCTTCAATGTCAAGGGTGGGCGTTGCGAGGAATGCCAGGGGCAGGGCGTCCGAAAGATCGAGATGCACTTTCTCCCCGATGTGTTCGTCACATGCGATGCCTGCAAGGGAAGTCGGTACAACCGGGAGACATTGGAGGTCCTCTGGAAAGGACGTTCCATCGCGGACGTGCTTTCCATGCCGGTCGATGAAGCCGTGGGCTTCTTCGAAGCCCATCCACCCATCCATCGAATGCTTCAATGCCTGGTGGATGTGGGCCTGGGATATCTCGAGCTCGGACAGCCATCCACAACGCTCTCGGGCGGAGAGGCCCAGAGGGTCAAGCTCGCAAGAGAGCTCGGCACGAAGAGCATGGGACACACGCTCTACATCCTCGACGAGCCCACGACGGGCCTTCATTTCTCCGATGTGGACAGACTCATCCAGGTGCTCCATCGCCTGGCCGATCTCAACAACACGCTGGTCATCATCGAACACAATCTCGATGTCATACGAAATGCGGACTGGATCATCGATCTTGGACCAGAGGGCGGTGCGGGAGGCGGAACAATCATCGCCGAAGGAACACCTGAGACCGTTTCGGAAGTCAAGCGCAGCTTCACCGGCCAGTACCTCGCCGCCCCATCATCGAGCTCGAAAAAGAGCAAGCGACCAGTGGCCGCGGCCGTCTGAGCAATCGTGACACGGACACATCCCATCGGGTACGCTTGGCATCATTCACCAGGAGTCGATATCCATGAACCGACGTATCGCAGGAATCCTCATCACCATGCTGTTGGCGGCCATGACGCTCCTGAATTCGGGATGCGCCGAGCAGGCCTCGGTGACATCAAGCGACATCATCGTCTCCAAGGGGCCCGATGGTGAAACCATCTACGTGCCTCGAACGGAGGATCCCGCCACCTCGGCCCTGGCCCAGTACCTCCAGCTCGTGGCGGATTTCAAGGGTATTTCCAAAGACGGCTACTTCCTGGACACCCAACTCGCCAATCTGCACTCGCAGCAGGTGCTTCTCTCCAGAGCTCAGGCCATGGGATGGAAATGGCAGGACATCGACAGCGGGAACATCGACTTGAGCACCTCGATCGAACAGGTCAAGGCAAAGATCAAGACGCTCGACGTCAACGGTTGAAGACGAAGAAGCGACTGACGCCCCAGTTGAAGAGAATACCCAGCGCCGAACCAATGGCCGCACCGATGACCCCAGCCAGTGGAGTGGCCATCTGATCCTGTGCCGCGAAGGTTCTCGTGATCCAGAAATTCACCAGGACGGGGATTGCACACACGGCGATGAAGCCCAGAAGCTGCAGGCCCAGCTGGCCTTCCCTGGCCCACCAGAAGGCGAGCTTCCTGTCCAGCGCGAAGTTCCAGCACATCGTCAGAAGAATCGAGATGACGATGACCAGATCCATGCTCATCACATTGGCGAAGAGGCCCCCGAGTATCGCCAGCAATGCGGCGTAGATACCGATGCCGGAGGCACCGACGATGGCGAACGGAATGAAGCTTGAACGCTCGGGGTATTTCCATCTCGCCAGACGAAGTATGTGAAGCAGATAATCTCGCTGGACCTTCAGCGTCAGCTTGCTTTCACCCTGACGACGGGTACTGAAGTGAATGGGCACCTCAGTCACCTTCCGGCATCGACATTTGACGATCAGTTCCAGCCCGATCTTGTACCCCACTGGATCCAGATCCGATGCCGCCCGCCAGGTCTTTCCATGCAACCCGAGAAAACCACTCATCGGATCCTTTGCCTTGGTGAATGGACGAGCCATGACAGTGGCCACCTTCGAGTTCACCCAACGAAGAACACCCCAACCATCCTCGGTGGAACCGCCTGGAACATACCGGGAACCTATGACGAAGTCGGCATCATCATCGAGGGCCCTGACGAAGGCAGGTATCGATTCGGGCGGATGACTCAGATCCGCATCCATCACGACCAGACATTCATGAGTGGCTTCCGCCAGGCCGGTCATGACGGCCGTACTCAGCCCACGATCCTCCGTGCGGACAATCAGTCGGATCCAGTCATGGGACAGCGAGCCAATCAGCTCGACGGTGCCGTCTCGAGAATCGTCATCCACGATGATCAGCTCGAGATCCCAGCCACATCGCCTCAGCTCATCCAGCCGTTCAATCAGAGCCGGCAGACTCTTCACTTCCTCGTAGGTGGGAACAATGACCGAGACCGATCGCGTCCCGCCCTCAGCGGGCGAGTCCACCGTCATCCTGTCTTTCTGGGCATCAGCCACTTGGACGTCTCTCCTGGGGAAACTTCCCCACGCTACATGTCGGCTTTTCAGGGGGGCGGAGTATTGCAGGATCATGCAACAGGAGCAAAGTAATCGAAAGATCACCCCTGAATGACCACCTATCCCAGAAGCGGATCCTTGGGTTTGGACGGCGGAGCCGATTTCATCAGCGAATGAGCCAATCTCAGATCATCGACGGTCGTGATCTTGATGTTCGCAGGGTCACCCTGCACGGCATGAGGTGACACTCCACATCCCTCGACGACCTGGGAATCATCCGTGACGCCTCGCAGGTCCTGCGAGGCATAGGCCCTCATGATCAGCTCACGCTTGAAGACCTGGGGGGTCTGGGCCATGGCGTATCTTGATCGATCCACCGTCGCCTTGATCGGCGTTGCCTCGACTGCGAAGCGACCGGCGTCTCCAAGAATACCGTCGACCAGTTCATCATCCCCTTCACCCACGTCGATGGGTGAGGAGGGATCGATCTCCTTGAGTGTCGATGAGACCGCCACGACGGGAACAACCGCATCGAGTCGTTCCGATGCCATGAAGATGCGATCGAGCATCTCATCCGAGACCAACGGACGGGCCGCATCGTGGACCGCCACATGGGTTGCGGAATCCTCGACAGCCTCGAGTGCGTTGCGAACCGTTTCCCATCGATCTTCACGCCCCCCAGCCACCAGCGTGATGCCATGGAAACCAAGACCGGCACCGAACCTGTCCTTGAAGGCATCCATCGCATCCGGAGGCCCGGCCACGATGATCTGGACTACCTCCTGACGACGCGAGAAGATTTCAATGGTCCGCAGCAGCAGAGGACGCCCGCCAAGATCGGCCGAGAGCTTGTCACCGGAACCGAATCGAGTCGAAGCACCTGCTGCTGGAATGATGACCGAAAGCTTCATGACCCATCCACCGATTCACCGTCGTTCACATGACCGATGACATTCAGTGGAGCCCGATGTTCATGGGAAATCAGCTCCACGACACCCTGATAGGGTCCTGAAGTACTGTCCATTGGACGAATCTCGACTATGGCCTTGGACTTGCGACCGTCCTTCTTCATTCCGACAAGAGAGGCTTCGAAGTCCGGAGACCGCGATTCGGCGGCGATGATCTGCTGAGAGCGCTGCCCTTCGGCGGCATTCCAGATGATCGGCAGTTCGAATCTGGCGGCACTACCGGGTTTCACAGAATCCACGACCACCCTGTTTTCCACGAATACCCACTCGCGATCCTTTTCCCGACGATGTGGACTGTTCTCCTGATGGAGAACGCGTATTTCCACGACAGGGGCATCCGGATGATCAGTTTCAATCAACCAGAACGGAGGGAGCTTGACTCCCTCGGGATCCAGAAGCGTCTCCTTGTCATGATCTCCGATGTCGATCATGACCATATGAGCCGTCGATGGAATCGTGGGATCCCCTCCGCCAGGAACTGGAATCGGTGGCCGACCTCCACTTGAGAGTATTCGGAAGGACTGACTGTCCGCAGCGCTCACCTGAACACGTGATGCGGTACGGGAGACAGGCCCTTCAAAGTAGCTCTTGGCATGCATTCTGAAATCAGGTGGCTGAACTCGAACGGCTCTGCTCACCACAGCATTCATGGACAGGACCAGCGGACGGTGCTTCTCAAAGAGAATCTTGATCTTGTTGTTCTTGACGGTGGGCGTAAGGCCTGCCGTGAACGTCGCCACACCTGTTCGTGAAGCACCGGGCGCAATGGCACCCGCCTGCAACGAGACCTCTGTGCAGGAGCACCCCCGCTTCACCTCCTTGACGACAAGTGGTTCCTGGGAATCATTGAACAGTCTGAATTCGCTGGTGATCACACTCTCGGGGCGGACGTAACCCAGACGAAGACTCGCAGGTTCGAAGTGGGCATTCGCCTCGGGCTTATCTTCTTCGGGAATCGCCGAAGCGACTGGAGCTGAAGGCTGGATTGGCTGTGCCGGCGGAATGGCTGAATTCGCGGCGGATGAGGGTTTCAATGGCTTGATTCCCCCAGCATCCTGCCCAGCAAAGAGCAGAATAATCACGAACGCGACGCCCAGAAGGACGGCGATCATGATGACTGAATTCAAGGAGATGCCTCTGCGTTTGAGAATCGAGGTGTTCATGACTTCGAGGATACCGAGTTCATCATCCCGGGTCATCGCCGGGTGTTCATCTCGATTTCATACATCAGTGCCAAGATTTCCTCATCATGATTATCTATCCTTCCTTCATTTCGGATTCTCTCCAGCAGAAGCGCCTCTATGTCCCGGTCCATGATTCCTCTTTCCGCATATGCTCTTTCCTGACGAGCCATTTGGTCAATGAAATCACTGAATTCGCGATCGGCCTCTTCCTGACTCATCCTGCCGGCTTCGACGAGCTCCATGAGTTTTATTTTCAGCGAAACCGTTCTGTCCATTGAAGCTATATGACTAGGCGAATCAAGCAGCCGCCGCGAATTCCTATACCTATCCAAGTCTCGGCGGGCGGCATCAAGCCTTCGCTTGCGCGCATGCGGTCCGTCCAGCAGCTCGCGCTGGAGGTCGGTCAATTCCTCTGGTTGAGCCTGGGCCATTGACTCGACTGAAGACCCGGCGATGTTCCAGAGCATCGAGCCAGCAATGACAGCCAGCAGAAAATTGGTGAAGATGAGTGGGCTTATACGGCTGTAGATATTGTTGCTCATGGCCCAAGGATACCCTCAGAAACACGAATCACTTTCGGGTGGTCCTGGTTACCCTGATATTCGTATCCAGTCGGCCATTTCTGGGGCCACTCAGAGTGTTTCCTCTTTGCATGCACAGTGATCTTTGCTTCATGGGCCGCATGATCCATCGAGCGGAAGGCAGGACTGTCATCCCGGTTCCTCTGACCCCGATCCCGCTCCTTGACCCCATGAACCCAACAGACGATCATGCTGCATTGGCCGATCTCCAGAGATCGGCCGTGAGCCGAAGTGGCGGAATTGGCAGACGCGACGGATTCAAAATCCGTTTCCCGTTTAGGGAGTGTGGGTTCGAGTCCCACCTTCGGTATTTCAAACCATGGATCGTCAGGAGCTGCTTCCTGCCATCCACGACCCCAAGTGGAATCGACCCGCATGCCCATTACGCGAGGCAAACTAATCGCCAGACGAGTCGGATGGGCCATGGTCGGTCTTGGAGGTCTTCTGATAGTGGTTGGATTGGCCTATCTTCTCTGAACTGAGAGGAAGTGAGCTCCACCACCAACTCTGGAACTGAAAACCGCGTTTTTAATGTGTTTAAAAGCGAAAATCCATTGAAATTGCGATTGTCGCGCACAGTCGCCATTTGGACGACGTATCTAAAAAAGCTTCAATGGGGTTCCTTTGACCAAAGAACCGCACCCGTTGAGAGCCCCACCGCGAACCAATCTAAGGGAAGCTTGCGCTTCGCAGGCCCCTACATCAAATAGCGCTGCTGAACCCCGCACCAGCAGCCGCGTTGGGAGGAACACCAATGAATACGACCACACAAGAGGTCCGCGGGGGGGGAATCGTTACGGAAGGGACTTTGACGAGGATTTTATCCCTGCTCGGAGGACCGGTCCGTATGGAAATAATCAGGAATCTGGCCTTGGGCCCCCGCCCTGTTGGCCAACTGGCAGAAGAGACCGGCCAGAGTATTGGGCTCGTTAGCCACAATCTAAGGCTGCTCAGAGAGGCCAATCTAGTGGCCTGCACCCCCAGGAGCCGGCAGAGGATCTACTCTCTGGCACCCAACGTGTCGGTCAACTACGCACAGGGAATGATGGATCTGAGGGTGCATGTCGCAGCAGAGGGAAACCTCGCCTTGAGCATCCCAACCCCCATTGCCAAGGATCTGACAGACTCTGAGCCGATCACTCCAGCCCACCAGCCGGAACGATCGAATCCTCTCCAGACCCCGCTTGGCAGGAGCGGCCTGGAGCCGACAAGCAGGCTTGCCAGAGGAGCCTGAAGAGGCACCTAACCGAGATGAGATGATTTTCTGACAAATTCAATGGTTGGCAAATCCATTCTCCAAGGTAATCTACGTTCATGAATCGGTATCGGGGGTCGCACACGAGTGCGGCCCCGATGCTGATTGATGTGATGTAGCTACACCCCCCATGGATGCCAGGGGGAGAGGAGAAAGAGGATCATGTCCACCGCCATTCGTCTCGCTCGCGGAATCACTTCCACTGCGGCCATTATCGGCCTAGCCTCGGTATCGGTCGCACTGGCCAAGCCCGGCAAGATTCAGACAGACTTCAAACCCACCGATGCCGGTGCCACTCAGAGAAGTGGTGTGTTCATGCCTGTCTGCGATGCAGCCAATACGGTTGTCTCGGAATCAGTCGATACGAGCACTTTCGGAGCGGAGACACTCGTCTGCTCAGGAAGCACCGGCACACCCGGCCACTACTACGGCCGAAGTCATGATCTATCAGGACTCGATACCGGTGGCGACGACATCTCGCTTGAATGCATCAAGTGGGGCATCGATACCTTCACAGAATCGCTTCAGGCGACTGTGACCATTTACAGCGATGACGATGGCGACCCTTCATCTGGATTGACGCAGATCGCCTCGCGAACAGGACAGATCGAACCGGGCAACCAGTTCTACGTGACGTTCGATGCAGGCATCGTGGTTCCTGCCGGCTACATCTTCGTGGAACTCTTCATCCCGGGCTCCACCAACAGCGACAGTCATTTCCTCGGAGCCAATGACCTTGGACAGAATTCACCAAGCTGGCTCAGAACGGAAGATGGCTCCTGTGGCGTCGGATCATGGACCAATCTGGCCACCATTGGCTATGCAAACATTCACTTCATCCAGGAAATCGAAGTCGCCGTTGCCACTCCCGCAGACCCCTGCGACGAGCTGCTGAGCGACTGTGCCACAGATATCAGTGGACCCGGCGATGCCCCCGATGGTGTCGTTGGAGTCGATGACATCCTCAAGGTCATCGAGCAATTCAACCAGTCCGGAGATGGCACCTTCCGTCCAAGAGGAGACTGCGCCCCATTGCCCAATGGCGACTGCCTGGTCAATGTGGACGATCTTCTGGAAGTCATCGGCAGCTATGGCGACGAATGCCAGGTCGTCGAACCGACGCTTTCCATGAATGAAGTCCGAGCCAACCACAGTGGTGTGGATACGAACGAATACATCGAGGTCTATGGAGACCCAGGTGCTTCGCTCACTGGCTTCTCCTGGATCGTCATCGGTGACGGCACAGGGGACAGTCCCGAAGGGCACATCGAGAACATCATCTCGCTCGATGACGCCTTCCTCGATTCCAATGGTTTCTACAGCCTGATCCTCGAGAACAGCTTCGAGAACAGCGACCCGGTCACTCATGTCCTGGTCAGGGGATTGACCGGAGTGGAACTCACCGAAGAGAACCCCACCTTCGATCTGGACACGAATGACGATCGAACACTCGATCTCATGCCATGGGAGGAAACGATCGACTGCATCGCTTTGATCGGCGATGGCATCGATGAGTTCATCTACTGCGACAACACCGTGGGACCCGATGGTTCATTCGTCGCGGCTGGCGGCTATCGATGCCCCGATGGCAGCGGCCCATGGGTCGTCGCGCCCTTCGAACTTGGATGCCAGGACTCGCCTGGTCTCCCCAACCCATGTGATCCTGCCGACGATCCGGACGGCGACGGCGTCCCGAACTGTGCCGACAACTGTGCGGACGTCTTCAACCCTGATCAGAACGACTGCGACCAGGATGGCGAAGGCGACGCTTGCGACCTCGGATTCGACTGCAACAGCAACAACATCCCCGATGTCTGTGAAACCGACTGCAACCTCAACGGCGTCCCCGATGACTGCGATATCGACAACGGGACCGTTCTGGACTGCAACAGCAACGGCATTCCTGACGAATGCGATCCCGACTGCAATGGAAACAGCACGCCGGACGACTGCGATATCGCCGATGGCACGTCAATCGACTCCGATGGCAATGGCATTCCAGACGAATGTGAAAGTCCCGTACTCGTCATCAATGAGATCCATGCGGATCCATCCAATGCCGGACAGGACGGCGATGCCAACGGCGATGGCGCGAACAGCTCCAGCAACGACGAGTTCGTTGAAATAGCCAACAAGCTCGGTTCCGACGTCTATCTAGGCGGCGCGACCCTGTCCGATGGCAACAGTGTTCGTCACACCTTCCCCAACGACACCCCCATCCTTGGTGATGGATGTGCCATAGTCATCTTTGGCGGTGGCGATCCTGCTACCTTCACGGGCGACTTCCAGGGTGCCATCATCCAGGTAGCCTCGACGGGCAGCCTCGGCCTCAACAACGGAGGCGATGATGTCACGTTGACCGCGGCTGACGGCACCGTACTTGCAACCGCAAGCTATGGCGGCGAAGGCGGCGACAATCAGTCGCTGACTCGAAATCCTGATGTCTACGGCACCAGCTTCGCCAAGCACAGCGATGTCGCCTCCTCTGGCGCACTCTATTCACCGGGAACCACTGCCAATGGCAGCTCTTTCGGAGGAAGTGATTGCGGCAGCATTGACGGGGTGGACACGGACGGCGACGGCATCCTTGACGACTTCGACAATTGCGAACTGTTCAATCCGGAGCAGACCGATTGTGATGGCAATGGTGTGGGCGATGTCTGCGACATCGCCAACGGCACTGCCTCGGACTGCGACAGCAACGGTGTCCCTGACACCTGCGATCCCGACTGCAATGAGAACGGCTCACCCGATGCCTGCGACATTGCTGATGGAACATCCCAGGATGCCGACGGCAATGGCGTACCGGACGAGTGTGAATCCGCACTCTCAGCCTGCTACGACTGGGCCGATGGTGCCACTGTGCTGGGCTCGAATGGTGAAAACGTTACCTTCGAGAATGTCGTCGATCCGATCAACGGCACCGGATTCGCTCTGAAGATGACTGAAAACCCCCTCTCCGGCACTCCTCAGGGATATGTCGGCTGGGTCACGGGGCTCACCGATGGCGACATCATCGATGTCTCCATGCTCGGTCTTGGTGATGGAACCACCACCAGCAAGATGCGTCTCTGGGGTCATTACACCAGTACAGGTGGTGACATCAATGCCTACGCAGGCTCAGCCAGCGGCCCCAGCGGCTACAGCGAGTCCGCCACCGAATGGACGCTTCTGACCCATCAGTGGACCTTCAACTCCGATGGCGGTGCCCGAGACGGCCTGGTCATCGAGGCCAGGATCTACTCCTATACGGATGCTGAACCATCCGGATATGTCACCGACATCAATGTCAGTGTCAGTACGACCGGGTCAGGTGCCCTGATCTCGTTGCCTGGAACCAGCTGCGATATCACACCTCCAGTCGATTCCGATGGCGATGGTGTGGCTGATGGTGCCGACAACTGCGATCTGTTCAATCCCGATCAGGCCGACTGTGATGGCAATGGCGTCGGCGATGTCTGCGATCTCGCCGATGGCAACGCCTCTGACTGCGATGGAAACGGTGTACCGGATTCATGCGATCCAGACTGCAATGAGAACGGCTCACCGGACGCCTGCGACATCGCTGATGGAACATCGCTGGATACCAATGGCAACGGCATACCGGACGAATGCGAGACTGGTGACAACAACGGCTTCTTCGATTGGAGCAATGGGGCCACCGTCATGGGCTCCAATGGTGAAAACGTCACCTTCGAGAATGTCGTCGATCCGATCAACGGCACCGGATTCGCCCTGAAGATCACTGAGGAGCCACTTTCCGGCACTCCTCAGGGGTATGTCGGTTGGGTCACAGGTCTTGTCGATGGCGATGTCATCGATGTCTCCATGCTCGGTCTTGGCGATGGAACCACTACCAGCAAGATGCGTCTCTGGGGGCATTACACCAGTACAGGCGGTGATATCAACGCCTATGCAGGCTCGGCCAGCGGGCCAAGTGGCTACAGCGAATCGGCCACCGAGTGGACGCTTCTGACCCATCAGTGGACCTTCAACTCCGATGGCGGTGCCCGAGACGGCCTCGTAATCGAAGCCAGGATCTATTCATATACGGATGCAGATCCATCCGGATATGTGACGGATCTGACCGTGAATGCTCCTGCGGGAGCCACTGTAAGCTTCCCAGCCCCCTGATAACGGGGCTCTGATAGAACCCTACCCCTCTGGCATGACTGCCAGAGGGGTTTTTTTATGGCATCACTCCATTGCCAACCCAGTTGATTCAAACCATAAAACAGCTGTAAAGGCCTGAAATACAGTCATTTGGGTGTTTTAGTGTGGCTCAATCGCATTTGAGGCATGTTTGAATGGTCGTTATAGCCGGAACATTCCGTTAATTCCCACCTCAGAATCGCAGACAACTTCTTGACAATAGTCCAGTTGGCGGCCACAGTGGAGTTGTGTAGTGCCGTTGTATCGGGGCTACGCAGAGAGGGAGGCTGTGAGCTTGAAGCTGGTCGCGCAGCGGATTAGAGCACAGTCAGGAGAAGATGAAAAACTCCTGTGTCCCATAGTTTGCCGGATCAGCCATGCCTTACAGCATGCCTGCATCCTTCGTGTGTTTCGTTTGATTCGTGTAAGTGTCTCTGTGAGGGGGAAGTGTGAGGCTTCACCCGTGGGCCAGCCGAAGCTGGCATCACAACAACAAATGTGTTCCCATTTGGAGGGGAATAGAAGATATGAAAACCCTACCGTCTTGTATTTGTATTCTCGGTCTCGCTGCTGGTACCGCCATGGGCGGATCAGCCGTGCTTTTGGATCAGATTGGTCCAAATGACGGCTCCAGCATCGATGCCACCGGCGGACTCGCCAGTCAGTACTTCGAAGCATCTTTCTCGATCTATGACATCGCAGCAATCGATGACTTCGACAATTCTGGCGGCTTCTCGGCCACTTCATTTTCACTGGTCTTTAACGGCGGAACCGATATCGCTGCCGTTTCAGGCGCTCAAGTCAACTTCTACTCAGCACCTGAAGCTGCTGCAATCAACCTGGTCGGGGATATCGCATCCCAGGACTTCGTTGGTGCACCGACCCCAGATGCGGATTGGGCAGGAATCAACTTCAAGGTCACCTATACCGCCGATGGTTTCTGGCCACTGGCTACCGGTGTCAACTATGGTGCCGTCATTCCTGTGAATGAGTTCGGCATTAACTCGCAGACCTTCTCCGATGCATCAACCATCGGTGATGCAAACTGCTGGCAGGCCAACCCACTCGACGGATTCGCCTTCGGTGGTCTTCAGGTAAATGCCGCCAACATGGCTTACGCCATCACTGGTGGAACCGGCGATCCTTGCGATCTGCCTCTTTCCCAGACCTGCAGCGGCGACGTCAGTGGTCCTAATGGAACACCTGACGGCTTCGTCAGCGTCGACGATGTTCTTACTGTAATCGCCACCTTCAACGAGTGTGGCGATGGCACGTTCCGTCCTCAGGGCGACGTAGCTCCGCTTCCAAACGGCGACTGCTGCGTAACTGTCGACGACCTTCTTGCTGTAATCGAACAGTACGGTTCAGACTGCCGTCCTCGAGGCGCTTGCTGCTTCGGTGTCGATGGTTGCAACGAGTTCGTACCTGAAGAAGAGTGCGACAAGGCTGGTGGAACATGGCTCGGAGAAGACAGCAACTGTGACACATGTGTCTCAGGCGCTTGCTGCCTCGCTGACGGTTCCTGCATCCAGGCCACTCCTGAAGATTGCTCCGGCAACTATCAGGGCAATGAC
>DEYM01000132.1:0-990 GCA_002364555.1 Phycisphaerales bacterium UBA3158
ATCGATGTCGGTCCCACCCAGATCGGCCTGCTCCGGGCTCATGTATTCCGGGAGTGCCGATCAACTTCCCGGTCTCGGTGCAGAAGGATCTTTCCGTCAGTTCCATGCTCGTGGCCTTGGCCACGCCGAAGTCGATGACCTTTGCACGCGGCTTTCCATCATCATCCGTGGCGATGAGGATATTCGATGGTTTCAGATCTCGATGGATGATGCCCTTCATGTGGGCGTGCTGGATGGCGGCACAGACCTCGATCACCAGATGCAATCTCTGATTCGTGTCGAGACGATTGTCGTCGCAGAATTCGGTGATGGGAACACCTTCGACGTATTCCATCACGAAGAACGGACGTCCATCATCGGTGGCGCCGGCGTCGTAGACCGTCGCGATGTTGGGATGATCAAGAATGGCCAACGCCTGCCGCTCGGCCTCGAAGCGAGTTATCACCGCGACCGTATCCATGCCGGGCTTGATGATCTTCAGCGCAACACGACGTCGAACAGGGGCATGCTGTTCCGCCAGATAGACGATTCCGAATCCACCTTCGGCTACAAGTGAAACGATCTTGTAGTGACTGACCTGGTCACCCGGTTCCAGTCTCAGGTGTGCGGGCAGATCGATGCCGTCACGCTCTTCACCACCCAGGAAGATCGTGGGGGTGTTCGTATCCGGCCGGAATTTTGGTTCTTCAGGGTCCACCGAGCAAGCATACCAACGGAAAAGTGGGGTGTCAGAGGTTTTTGACAGCACCTCATTCTGGGGTGATGAAACGCCCTTCTCCAGTCATGGATTCAAGTGAATTCATCGTTTCCTCCACAAGCTCCTGGCCGATTTCGTCCATCCATTCGAAAAGCCCACGGGGGTAATTCACGCCATATCTCATGGCGGTGTCGATATCAGCCTCTTCCGCGACGCCGTCATGTCGGGCCCAAAGCGCCTCGTTCATCACGGCGAACAGGATTCTGGCGAAGACGAGTTGTTGAATGGGATTC